>CAVZNE010000213.1:0-3188 GCA_963776445.1 Terriglobales bacterium | reverse complement strand
ATTGAAGAGCGTCTCCAGCACGGGCTTGCCGGCCTTCTTCGGTTTGCGCGGCTGCGGCTGGTTGGTCGAGCCATCCTTGTAAACAATCAGGTGCAGTGCCGGGCGGTCCACATCCAGTTCGCGCAGCAGCACGCGCGGGCTCAAAATGCCCAGCATGCTGAACTGAACCCGCAAGTTTTCTACCCGCGCGTAAGGCGCTTCGCCGGCCGCTTCGCGCCCGTGAATCACCAGGCCGCCCGCATCGGCTTCCAGATTGAGCAAATCCCAGTGAAACGAGGCAATCTCCACGCGCCCGCCGGTGGCCGTTTCCAACTGGCTGACCAGCCGCTTGCGGACCATGTTCTCGAATCCGGCGGAACTGGCCCAGAAAAACAGGCCGGTCAAAGTCACCGCCAGCAGAATCGTCAATCCGGCCACGCTGAGCGGAAGATGGAGGAGCATGAACCGCCGCAGGCGGCTGGGCGCGGCGCACTTCTGCGTAGCTGGCTCGGACGCGGCTGGTTGCGGCTGTACCGGCTCGGCCGGAATCTTCTCCGGGGAAACTGGAAGCTCGGGCTCACTCACTTGCTTCCCTCCCCTGCTCCGCCTGCGGCTTCAGGGGTTTCCAGCGCCGGGTCCAGCACTTCCACATCGCCCTGCTTGCGCAGGTTCTTGAGCCAGTCGTCGAACAGCGTATTCACCTGCTTCTGCAGCAGAATCTCCTCGATGCGCGGAGCCACCGTGTCCAGCGCGGGAACCGCTTCGCCCGCCGCGTACTGCGGCACCAGCGTCTCCTTGTAATACGTCTCGATCTCCTGCGGGGTAATGCTGATACCCTGCCGGAAACGCCGTTCGATGAAGCCCAATATCTCCAGCCGGTGGCGCAGATAAGCCTCAACGCGCCGCGCCGTCAACCCGTGAGCGGTCAGGAATGCTTGCCATCCCGCGTCGGTAATGCAGTTCTGGCGAATGCAGGCGGGCACCTCCCGGCGAATCTCAGCAAGGCGGGACTGCACCTCATCCTGTGAGGGAGCGGCGGCCTGCTCGTCCTCCTCGCGAATCTGCTGCCGGATCAGCGTACGGGAAATCAACTGATCCAGCGCCTGCTGGGGCGTCAAATCGATCTTCCCGCCTCCGCTGGGGTCGAGCACCGAAAGCCGCATCTCTTCGTCCAGATCGCTGGCCAGGATGGCCTGGTTATTGACCACAGCCACCACCCGGTCCAGAACCGCGGGAGCCGGGGACGTCTGCGCCAGTCCGCCAGCCGGCCCTGCCGCAGCCAGGCACGCCGCCAGAACCCAGAACCCCGCCGGGCCTAGGGCGATTCTCAAACGAATTGAGCTCCGCTTGCGCATCAGAAAGTCTGTCCCAGGCTGAAGAAGAAGTTGAAGTGGTCGGCCTGCCCCACGTGCGGGTCAGACGTATAGGGCGAGACGGAATAGTTATAGATCACCGGGTAGATGGGCGGATTCAGGTTATAGCTGAAGTCGAACCGGATGGGCCCGATGGGCGTATGGTAGCGCAAACCCACTCCCGGCGCGTGCGTAAAGTAGTTGAAGCTGCACTCGCCCTGCGGGCCGGTTGAATTTCTGGGGCCAGGTGGTATGGGTATGGTCGAGGGGTCGGTACTGGTAGGCGCGGTCAGATTCTTGCAGGTGTTCCGGTCCGGCTGGCGCACGCGCAGGATGCTGGCCCAGGCATCCCCGGCGTTGGCGAACACGTTGCCCATATCGTGGAAGAGCACAATGCTCACCGAATCGCCCAGCCACGGCAGCGTAGGCGGCGGCAGACGCAACTCCGTGCTGTTGATCACCGCGCCGGTTCCGCCAATGGGGTAGCCGGTTTCCGCGTCGCGCGGGCCGGCGGCGTTGATCGGGAAGCCGCGCAGCGAGGTGGTGCCGCCGGCATAGAGCCGTTCCGGCAGCGGAATCAGCTCCTGCGAGGGAGTGCCAAACGCCCGTTCCTGCCCGTAGCGCGTGTTCCGCGCCAGCACAAACCGGCTCTTGTCGAAGCTGAAGAAGTTGGAATTCGACACATCCAGCCGGTTGAACTGCGCCTCGGCGCCCGCCGACTTGACGGACAGAAAATTCTGGAAGCTGGTGTAGGTGCCGCTGTGCGCATCCAGGGCCGAATCGCGGGTATCGCGAATCCAGGTCAACCCGGGACCCGCCACGCGCACCGCCGTCGACAGTTGGTTCAGCGCAAAAAGGCCCACCTGCAAACTGTCCTCGGCCACCTTCACCCGGCGGAAGCTGTATTCGTACACCAGTGTGTTGGCCTTGGAAATCCGCGACCCCGGCGTGTTGAAGTGCTCGGTCCAGCGCATGTCCGCTTCCAGCCTGGACGCCACGTAGGTGGTCACGTCCTGGCTGTTGGCGTAGCCGGCTGAAAACGTCAGCCCGAAGTTGCGGTTGCCCTCGAAGTGCGGGTTCTGGAACAGCAGATCGATCTTCTGTTCCAGCAGGCCCCAGGTGCCGCGCAAACTGGCCGACTGCTCGCGCCCGAACAGATTGTTGCGAGTAATGTCGGCAATCACGCGCGGGCTCACGCCCGTCTTGCCGTTCGGATCGCAGGGAATTCCGATGGCGTTCGCGCCCCGGCAGTTGTTCTGCGGCGTACCGGTCTGCGCCTCGAAACCGAAGCCATAGGTCAGCGCCCAGCGACGCGCCTCCGAGGCCTGCAACAGCACGGTCTTGTACGTCTCCCCGCCGGTGGGGTTCTCTACCGCCGTATCGACTTGTGTAAACAGCGCAAACTCGTACAGGTTGCGCTGCGTCTCGGCCAGCGCGGTCTCGTTCAGCGGGTCGCCGGGATGCAGCGTGATGGCACGGGCCACCGTGGACTGACGCGTATAGTGCAACCCCGTCAGCAGCACCTTGCGCACAAAAACCTGCTGCCCTTCGGTGATGTGGAACGCCACATCCACCTTGCTGGCGTCGCCCGGCTCGCCCTTTTGCGCAACTTCCACCCGCACCTGGTCGAATCCGCGGCTCATATAGGCGGTCAGCAACGCGTCGCGGTCTCCGGCCAGATTCTGTGGAGAAAGCAGTTGGCCGGCCGCCGTGTTCATCAGCGGCACGAGCTTGCCCGCCTCCACATGATCGTTGCCTTCCAGCTCGACCGCGCCCACCCGCAGTTGTTCGCCCTCTTCAATGCGATAGACCACGAGCAGCGGGGCGATCTTCTTCCCTTTTGGAACAACCGGCGCC
>CAVZNE010000212.1:0-4069 GCA_963776445.1 Terriglobales bacterium | reverse complement strand
TATCTTTATATTTTTGCTACTTGGTTCAGTTAGTGCTAATTTGACTTGGCTAGATGGTCAGTTTTTGTCATTTGGATAGTATATCTGTTTTGTCCCATTTAACAAAATTGCAAAATCTTCAATAAGAGGTTTTTCGCTTCCGGATATTAATCTCAGTGACAAGGCTTTATTATCACAATTGACTACTCTGACTGCCATTAACCTTTATGGTTGCCAAGTACATGATATTTCCTTTTTGTCCAGTTTGCGCAATCTAACTTGGCTCGACCTTGCGGCCAACCAGATTCAAAACATAACGACTCTTTCTGCCCTCACCAAAATTCAAGATCTTCGCCTAATAAATAATCAAATAAGTAACATTTCCCCATTAGTAGCGAATCAAGGCCTCGGAACGGGAGTCTATATTTATTTATCATATAATTATCTAAATCTCAATCCGGGTTCTCAAAACATTGCAGATATTAACACTTTGATTAGAAGGGGTGCAAATGTTAGCTATCAACCGCAGAATGCTGGCCCAATTCAGACAATTGACGGCCGCACCATCACCCGCATGGACGGGGCAACTCTAGTCCTGCATTTGAAGAATGCGCGCATTGCGGTTCTCAAACCCACGATGCGCGAGCAGTTGCTGGGCTGGCTGGTCAACCCCAACATCGCCCTGCTGTTTCTGGTGGGGGGCGCGCTGCTGATTTATCTCGAATTCAACACACCAGGCACCATCGTTCCCGGCGCGCTGGGCACGCTCATGGTGCTGCTGGCCATCTTTGCGCTCAACCTGCTGCCCATCCGCTACACGGCGGTGATGCTGCTGGTGGCGGCCCTGGCCCTGCTGCTGCTGGAGGCCAAGTTCGGCGGCCACGGCGCTCTGGCCATCGCCGGCATCGTCTGCCTCACCTTTGGAACCCTCACCCTGGTGGCCGCTCCGGTGCCGGAGATGGGCATTCATCCCCTGGTTGCTCTCTCTGTCAGCGCTGCTTTTGGCGCCATTACCGTCTTCCTGGTGCGCCTGGCCGTGCGAGCCCGCCGCCGCAAGACCCGTATTGGCGCGGAGGCCATGGTCGGCAGCCGCGCCACGGCCATGGAGCCGCTCACTCCCCAGGGCCACGTCCTGGTCGAGGGAGAAATCTGGCTCGCCGCAGCCAGTCAGCCGGTCGCCGCCGGCACTCCGCTCCGGGTCGTGGGCCATGAGCAGTTCCTGTTGCAGGTGGTTCCTGCCCTTCCGTCCCAGCCCCCGGAATCTCACGGCTGACGGAACAGAGACTGGAGTACAATCCGTCCTGAGTGAGGTGAGCCCCATGTCTGTTGCCGATTTGCCCGTGCCAACGCTGATTCTCGTAGCCATCATCGTTCTCTACCTGATCAACTCCATCAAGATTCTCCGCGAGTACGAGCGCGGGGTCATCTTCCGGCTGGGCAGGGCGCTGCCTACGCCCAAGGGGCCCGGCATCATCCTGGTCTTCCGGCCGCTCGATCAGATGGTGCGCATTTCGCTGCGCCAGCAGGTGCTGGAGGTCCCGCCGCAGGACGTGATCACCCGCGACAACGTCACCCTCAAGGTGAACGCCGTGGTTACGCTCTATGTGGTCAATCCCAACGACGCCGCCATCAAGGTGGAAAACTACGTCTACCAAACCTCGCAGTTCGCGCAGACCACGCTGCGCTCGGTGCTGGGCGAGGTCGAACTGGACGAACTGCTCAGCCACCGCGACAAGCTGAACCTGCGCATCCAGTCCATCATCGACCAGCGGACGGAGCCGTTCGGCGTCAAGGTCATCTCGGTGGAAGTCAAGCAGGTGGACCTGCCCGAGCAGATGCTCCGCGCCATGGCCAAGCAGGCTGAGGCGGAACGCGAAAAGCGCTCCAAGATCATCCACGCCGAGGGCGAATTCAACGCCGCTCAGAAGCTGGTCGACGCCGCCTCGCTGATGGCCACCCAGCCCATGACTCTGCAGTTGCGATACCTGCAGACCCTGACTGAAATCGGCGTGGAAAAGAACACCACCATCGTCTTCCCGCTGCCCATGGAGATGCTCACGCTGCTCAACAAGCTCGGGTCGCTGGCCATCGCGCCTCCGCCTCCGGAAAAGCCGTAGAGCCAAGCCGGATTTGTTTCGAATTGAGTGCCGCGCAGAAGACGGGTGCCCCAGGCCCCGATTTTGGGACCTGGGAAAGCAGGAACAGCAGATTATCTGGAAAACATAACCTTCTTGCCGGCGTACCTTCACGGGAAGCGTTGTACCGGAGTGGATCAATCAGTCTGATTTGATGCAGGAACCTGGGGACGGTGTATGCACGGAGCCTTTGACGACGAAGACTTTGAGCCGGTCCAGCGGCGGCGCGACACCGAGCTCACCCTGGGAAACTTCACCCTGCTGATCGTCTTTTTTGGACTGGTGCTGCTCTGTGCGCTGTTCTTCGGCCTGGGCTATGCGATGGGCCATCATGCCGCCCTGCAGCCTTCCGATGCCGGGCAGGAGTCCGCGGCCAAAGCGCTGATGTCGACCATGGCTGCCAGTATGCGTCCCAAGCCCTCTGCGACTCTACAAGCCAATTCCGCCGCTCCTGCGCGGCCAGCTTCCACCCCGCCGCCGCCGTCCACGGTTTGGGAAGCGCACCCAGCCTCCGGTTCACAGAACCCGGCAGGCGGCCAACCGCAGGTCCGGCCCGCGCTGCCTGTCCAGGCCAACCCGCCAGCCTCGGCAATGCCCTACCGGGCGGAGCCGGCCACAAGACCCTCGGGCGCGTTCCTGGTTCAGATTGCCGCTGTCTCCAACCCCGAGGACGCCGAGGTGCTGGTGGCTGCCCTGCGCCGCCGCGGCTATGCGGTCTCTGCCCGCCGCGAAGCTGCTGACGGCCTGATTCATGTGCGGATCGGCCCCTTCAACAATCGCAACGATGCCAACCAGTGGCGTCAGAAGCTGCTCAACGACGGCTACAACGCCATCCTGCAGCCCTGAGCTGTTTTTGTTTTTCTACCTCGACCTGAATCTGGGTGCCCCATCCTTGGCGCGTCCTTGTTTCTGCGCCAAGGGTGGGAAAGCACAAACTTCACTCGACAACGCCAGCCCCACCGCAGGTGGTTACTGCCGCATCCACTCCGGCAGTCCCGACGCGACCGCAGCCCGCACCGCCTCTGAAAGATCCGCACGGCTGGCGTAGTCGGCCGGGTATACCGGCGCGTGGAAGGTCACGTGCGCCGTGCCCGGATGGATGCGCAGGCTGCCTTTGGCCATCATCGTTTCCGTGCCCCAGATGGAAACCGGAATGCACGGCGCGTTGGCCTCCATCGCCAGGTAGAACGGGCCTTTCTTGAAAGGCAGCAGGCGGCCGTCCGCCGAGCGCGTCCCTTCAACAAATGTGGTGATGTGGATGCCCTTGCCCAGTACATGCCGGGCGGCGCGCACGCTTCGGCGCGCGCTGTCCACTGACCCCGAGCGCTCCACCGGCACAAACTCGCCCAGCTTCATGGCGTAACCCAGCGCCGGAATCTTCATCAGCGAGCGCTTCAGAAACGCCGAAGTCCGCCCCGGAATGCGCGGGATGATGATGGGAGGGTCGAGGTTGGAGACGTGGTTAGCCATAAAGATGCACGCCGTCTTTGCCGGCACCAACTCCAGGCCTGCCACCTGCACGCGCACTCCTGCCATCCACACGCCCGCCTTCGCAATCCAGTTCGCCACCCGGTAAAGCGGCATCATGTTGCCAGTGACGAGAGCCAGCGGAATGAACACCAGCGCCACCGGAAGGCCCAGAACGATCACCGTGATCAGAAACGAAATGGAATAGATCATGCAGGCACTCCGCTCTCGGCGGAACACTCTCTCAGCCGCGCCGGCAGCTTCTCATAAATTCCGTCAAAGCCGCCATTGGAAAGCAACGCCACCACATCGCCGGGTTCCAGTTGCGGCGCGATCCGGTTCACGATCGCCTCCACATCCGCGCAAAGTTCAGCGGGGGTACCCTCGTCGTTCAGCGCCTTCACCACGTCTTCCGGGTGCAGCCGCTCGTCTTCGGGAATCCTTTGCTGCTGATAGACCCCGGCCAGAATCACCCGGTCGGCCAGCCG
>CAVZNE010000211.1:0-12684 GCA_963776445.1 Terriglobales bacterium | reverse complement strand
TCTGCAGAATATAAACGCTATTCGAATCGGAGCCGGACGACATCATGCCGGAGAAGTTCTTCAGCTCCTGGTCGCCGGGAAGCGCACCGCCCACACTGGCCAGGGCTTCCTGCTCATCCTTGTAGGGACCGCCCACCACGGCATGAATCTCAAGCCGCGCGGTGGACTGGATGATGTCCTTGACCCGTTCCAGGTCGTCGACGCCGGGCAACTCCACCAGGATCTGGTTGGCGCCCAGGCCGTATTCCTGAATCAGGGGCTCGCTCACGCCCAGGCTATCCACGCGGTCGCGAATGGCCTCAATCGCCTGCTGCACGGTCTTCTTTTCCAGGGCCGTGACGACCATGGGCTTCATGGTCATGGTCCAGGCCGTATCCGAGCCGCCGCTGTTCAAGTCGTATTCGTTGGCGTACTTGCCCTCGAGCGTGGAGCGCACTTCACTGGCCTTCTCAGGCGCCGTGCCTTCCACCCGGATCAATTGCGGCTTGTTCGGATCGGGTTTGTAGACCTGCGTGAAGCCCAGATTGGCCGTCTTCAGATCCTGTTGGATTCGTGCCGCGGTGTTGTCGGTTTCAGCGTTAATCGCTTCCGACACCACCACCTGCAGAATCAGGTGAGTTCCGCCGCGCAGATCCAACCCAAGATGAATCCGGTTGGTCAGAGCCTCTGTCAGAGCCTTGGGAGTCACGCCCGAGGCGCCCCAGAAGATGCTTAGGAGGCAAACCACCAGGACCGCAACAATCAGGACAACCTTACCCTTGAGATTCTTCTTCATCGTTTCGTTTCTCTAGTCCAAAAAGTTTTAAAAAACTGCCGAAAAGCAAGCCCCCCGCAGGGTTACTTGGATTCTTCCTGGGAAGTGACCGAGGCAATGGCGCTCTTGCTCACTTCCAGCTTGAGGTTGTCTGGAGCCACGCGGATAACAATAACATCGTCCTTGATGGAGAGGATGACGCCGCGGATGCCGCCCGCAGTGGTCACGCGATCGCCAGCCTTGATGCTGCCCAGCATGGCCTGCCACTGCTTCTGGCGCTTCTGCTGCGGACGAATCATCACCAGGTAAAGGACCGGGATCAACAAAAGGGGCAAAAGCATAGGAATGCTGCTTCCGCCTGCTCCGGCGGGCGCACCCGCCAATAACGCAATACTCGTCACCACATTCATCCTTTACTCGCCCATGGCCGCAAACTCGCGCTGCCGCTCAGAGCACAGGCCTGCCCGGCTTTGAACCGGGCGCCTGAGAAAATTTTCGTCTCCAGGAATGGTCCTGGCCGCTGATCTGGTCCGGCCCGGGTTCTGGAAGGAAAGTTCATTGCCGCATGCCGGGCACTGAACTTCAATCCCGCACCCTCATCCTAACCTGTGACCCTGCCGCCGTTGATTTCCTCTTCGACACGGCCATCCCGCATGGGTCCAAATCGAAAGCCACACAGTTCTGCCAGTGTCTATTCCGTCCGGATTCCAAAAGAATGCCTTCCAAGATAAGATACGCGCGGCCTGTTGCGTGTCAAGGCGCACCGCGCCGGTCGTGTCCCACGCTGCGATTTTGCCCGCGCCGCACCCGGCGGCCTCCCGTCCCTTATAAAACCCTTAGAGTTCCCGAACTCCATTCTTACGGCGAGGCCTTTCTTCTGAACATGGAACGCATTCCGCTCCATGAGCCTCCGGCCAACTCCCGCTCTCCAGACCGGAATGCGGAATCGAGGATCAACGCCATGCCGAGTTTTCAGCCTGAGTCCCTGTTGCTCATTCCATTGGGCCTGGGCGTCGTTTTTATGCTCTGGGTACTGTGGAACCTGTGGTTGGACGAGCGGCGGAGGCCGTGAACTGCGGGCGGCCGCTCATGGCGGCAACGCCAACATGCCCCAAGCCTCAGGTTGGCCTTTCGCCGAAATGCTGAGCTGGTTGCAATACTCCATGGAAATTGCATGAAGCGTCAGGGCACGACTTTAGTCGTGCCGATAGATCAGTAACAAGATCCTGGGCTTTAGCCCCTGTAGTGATTTGTTTTCATTTGCTTGCAGTTCCGCAGCGGCTAAAGCCGGAATCGGAATGGGCCATTTGCGGCACGACTGAAGTCGTGCCCTGACGCTTATCTGCTAACGGAAGACAATTCTGTAAGTGGCTCTGCTGACTTGCTACTTCTGCTTGGCTTCCGCGGCCGGCGTCTCCGGCTCGTCGCCTGAATCCTCCACCAGCACCGCCGAGCCGGGAGCGACGTCGAAGCTGATCGCGTCCCTGCCGGCAGGATGGAAGGTGACCCGCAGCGGCTGACGCTGCCATTCAGCCTGGGCGCATACCGGGTTCGGATGGTTCTCCGGATCGAACGCCGCCAGCTTTTTGGACAGCGCCGCCTTGCGCGCCGCCACCTGGGCCACCACGGCGTACAGCCCTTTGCCGCTGGCGGTCACGCCGCAGTAAGCGCCGTAGTCGCGGAACCAGCTCACCTGGCTGACGCCGGGATCGTAGTCCGGCAGCTTGAGGGCGACAATATGACCGGAAACTCGGTCCACCAGCAGCCACGGCCCGCGCTGCCAAACCCAGTGGCCCAGTTTGTCGCCGGGCAGCGAATCGTTGAGCCGGATCACCCGCCGCACCACAAAACTGCGGTCGGTCACGTCGTGGGCGTCGCCGTTGGTCCACTCCTTCACCACGCCGTCCACCAGCAGCGCGCGAATCTTGAGGGCGTCTTCGGCAGCCCCAGCGCCAGCCGGGTCGCCGGCTTTGGAGTAGGGAACCCGCTTGGCCGCGCCCAGGGCCACAACATGCACCTTGCGGGCGGCCGCCTGGGCCACGGGAACAGCGGCACACAGCGCCGCGACAATTGCCAGAATCGCGATCCGAACGTTCGTGCTCATACAGTTTGCTCCAGGGAAACTGGACGCAAATCTGCCGGGAAATCCGCGGTCTGAAGGCCGCGCAAAACAGCCGCCGATCAACTTCCTGAGGCCTGGCATGGACCGTCCGCCGAGCCCCTTGCAATAAGGTCCTAAATCTTCGCCGTTTCCACGGCTCGCGCCACGCGGAAGGCCGTGCCTTCGTTCCAATGCGCGGCCAGCACCTGCATGCCCACCGGCAAATTGCCGGTGGAGGTTCCGCAGGGTACGCTGACGCCGCAGATACCCGCCAGGCTGGCGGTAACCGTGTAAATGTCTGCCAGATACATGGACAGCGGGTCGCCGGTTTTTTCGCCCAGCTTGAAGGGCGGAATCGGCGAGGTCGGCGTCACAATGGCATCGACCTCGGCAAAGGCGCGCAGAAATTCCTCGGCCAGCAGCCGCCGGACCTGCTGCGCCTTGCGGTAATAGGCATCGTAGTAGCCAGCCGAAAGCGCATAGGTACCCAGCAGAATGCGGCGCTTGACCTCGGCCCCAAACCCTTCGTCGCGGGAGTGTGTGTACATCGCCAGCAACGTCTCCGACTCCGGCGAGCGATAACCGTAGCGGACGCCGTCAAACCGGGCGAGGTTGGCGCTGGCCTCTGCCGTGGCGACCAGATAATACGTTGGAATGGCGTACTTGGTGTGCGGCAAGGAGACCGGCTTGACCGTGCAGCCAGCCGCCTGGAGCGCCGCAATGCCCTTCTCGATAGCCGCGCGGATCTCGGGATCGAGCCCTTCGGCGAAGTACTCGGCGGGAACGCCGATACGCAGGCCCTGCGGGCCTTTGTCGCTCTCGGCAGCGTAGTCGGAGACCGGAGCCTGCGAACTGGTGGCGTCCTTGGCGTCGTGCCCGGCGATGACGCCGAGCAGCGTGGCGGCGTCGCGTACATTGGCGGCGAACGGTCCCACGCGGTCCAGCGACGAGGCAAAGGCAATCAGTCCGTAACGCGAAACGCGCCCATAGGTGGGCAGCACGCCCACCACGCCGCAAAAGCTGGCCGGCTGGCGAATGGAGCCGCCTGTATCGGTTCCCAGCGTGGCCACGGCCATGTTGGCCGCCACCGCCGCAGCCGAGCCGCCGCTGGAGCCGCCTGGAACCCGGTCCGAATCCACCGGGTTGCGCACCGGCCCGTAGGCGGAATTTTCATTGGAGGAGCCCATGGCGAACTCGTCGCAGTTCAGTTTGCCCAGCAGCACCGCGCCCGCCGCTTCCAGCCTGGCAACGGCCGTGGCGTCGTAGGGAGGCCGATAGCCCTCCAGAATCTTCGATCCCGCCGTGGCCGGAGCGCCCTGCATCACCAGCACGTCCTTGATGCCCACCGGAACGCCAGCCAGCGCCGGCAGCGGATCGCCCTTGGCGGCCAGCGCGTCCATGCGTCCGGCCTGCTCCAGTGCGCGCTCTTTGGTCAGGCTCAGGTAAACGTTCAGCCGCGGATTCACTTGCGCAATGCGGTCATAGTAGCTGGCGGCCAGATCGCTGGCCTTGGTCGCGCCGGAGACGAGATCGGCGCGCAACGCGGCCAGGGTTTTGGGCTTCTGAACGTAGCATTCGGCTTCGCTGGACAATCGAGCTTCCCTCTCTTTGGCCTTGCAGCGGCCTGTTTACGGTCTTGCGGATTTGCGGCCACTCGCGCCGCGGGTCCGGTTCGGCGCCGATTAGCGCTCAATCACCTTGGGCACCTTGAAGAAAACCCCATCGGTCTCCGGCGCCTGGGCCAGCACGGTCGCGCGGTCCAGCGAGGGCAGCACCAGGTCGGCGCGCAAGACACTGGCGCTGGCGGCATCTCCGAGATCGCTTATCTGGGCCAGCGGAGCCACGCCCGCCGTGTCCAGCTCGTTCAACTCAGCCACATAGTCGAGAATGGCGTTCAGGTCATGCAGCATGCCCGGAGTCTCCTCCGGTTTGAGCTCCAGATGGGCCAGTTCGGCCACGCGCAGCACTTCTTCCACGGTAACTTTGGCGGTCATTCCCAGTTGTTCCCCGTTCCCGGTCTCTCTGCGGAGACCGTTGCGGGCGCTCGCGGTCAAGGCCCGAAAATAAAGTATAGCCGGATTCGCTTTGCGCCCCGCCTCCTCTGAACTTCGTTGATCGGCCCTAGTCCACGATCAGCGTCACGGTAAGGTTGTGCTGCACGCTGTTGGAAGACACGGTGATGGGAATCGAGTAGGTTCCCGACGGGGTCGTGTTGGAGGTGGATCCGCCGCCCGTCCCGGTGCTCAATCCTCCGCCCGATCCCGAGCAACTGGAAGCGCCGCCCGCCAGAATCGCCAGCAGCGCGGCCAGGAACAAATACGACCGCCGACGCCGACCTCCAAAAGGCAGCAGCACCAACCCGCACAGCAGCGGAACCACGCGCCACCCCATCGGGTCATTCAATCGTGAGGATGCCCCGGATTGCCCGGTGGATATTTGAACCGTGACGTTTCCGGCGACGCCGGAGCCGAGCGTGAGGCTGGTTGGGTTGAAGAGGCACAGCGCGTAGGCAGGCAGCGTGCCGCACTGGAAGGTGAAAGTGCCCTGCGAGCCGTTCAGCGGCGTAATCACCAGCGTATAGCTGGCGGTCTTGCCGCTGACCACGGTCTGGCTGGTTGCGCCGGAGGCCGTGACGGTGAAGTCGAACTGCACCGCGCCGGTTCCGCTGAGGGCCACGCTCGCCGGAACCGGCACGGAGGCGGAAGCGACCGCCAGTGTTCCGGTCGCCGTCCCGCTGGCGGTGGGTGTAAACATCACGCCGACTGTGCAACTGGCTCCGGCGGCCAAACTGCTGGTGCAGGTGTTCTGCGTGAGGCTGAAGGGAGCGGCCGTGGTCAGGGTGAGCGAAGTGGCCGCAAAGCTGCCGGTGTTGGTCACGGTCACGGTTTGCGCCGCGCTGGAAGAGCCGGTGAGGGTGGACGGAAAGGTCAGGTTTGCGGGGCTCACGCTCAACCCGGTCGTCACCGTCCCGTTGCCGTTGAGCGGCACGGAAAGCGGTGTAACGCCCAGGGTTGAAGAGGAGAGCACCAGCGAGGCCGCGCTGCCGCCCGACGCGGCGGGAGTGAAGATCACCTGCACCGTGCAACTGCTGCCGCTGTTCAGGGCAGCCCCGCAGGTGTTGGTTCCCAGGGCATAGCTGGTAGCGGCCGCGCCCGTGATCTGGAAGCCCACCTCGGCCATCGCCACGCCGCCGCTGTTGGTCACGGTCAGCGTTTGGGGCGAACTGGACACACCCACCTGCTGCGCCGCAAAGCTCAGGCTCGCCGGAGAGACACTAAAAGTTGGCGGCAACAGGCCGGTGCCGGAAAGAGCCACCGTTTGCGTGTGCAGCACATCGGACACGGTCAGCGTACCGGTCTGCACGCCGGCCTGGGTGGGAGTAAAAACCACGCTGAGCGTGCAGACCGATTGCGCCGCCAGTTGGGCGCCGCAGTTGCTGGAAACCTGGAAAGCTCCGCTCATCGAGGCGGCAATCGAAGTCAGCGGCAGATCGCCGGTGTTGGCGATCGTAACCGACTGCGCGGTTGAATTCTGCCCGACGATCGTGCCGGGAAAGGTCAGTGAAGTCGCAGAAAGAACATCGGTCGGCGGCGCGGCCCCGGTCCCGGTCAGGGCCACGGTCTGCGTCCCGGCCCCATCGGTAAACGTGAGCGTTCCCGCCATCAGGCCGGATTGGGTGGGCGCAAACTCCACCATCACCTGGCAATCGGTGTTCGCGGCCAGCGTACTCGCGCTGCAGGAGTTGCTTGCGATCTTGAACGGAGAGGTAATGCTGACGCCGACGATGGGAACCGCCGTCGCGCTGCTGTTGCCGGCCTCGACCTGGAGCGGTGTGGAAGTGGTACCCACCTCCACCGCGCCGAAATCGACCGTGGAAGGGGTCAGGCTGACCGAACCAGCCGTAGTGCCGGTTCCGCTCAGTTCCACCGAGAGCTGGCCTCCGTAGACGTTGGCATAGAGGGTCAACTCGCCGGCCAGGGGAATGGCCTGGAGAGGCGCAAAAGCGACAACCACGGTGCAACTCGCGCCGGAGGCTACCGTTGTGTTCTTGCAGTTGTCGGTCTGCACGCTGAAGTCGCCGCTCACGGCGGTCGCGGTGGGCAGCAGGGCAAGAGTGCCCGTGTTCGTCAGCGTCAAGGTGAGCGTTGCGTTCGTGTTCACCGGCACGGGGCTGGTAAAGATCAGCGAGGACGGAGTGACAAGCGCGGTGGTCAAACCGGTCTGCGCGCTCCACAGCGGGGTTTGCCAAACGCCGCGGCCGTAGGTTCCCGCCATCAGCACCTTGGCGGACGAGGTCAGCGGAGAGGCGCTGAGCTGGGTTACCGGCGCCTGCGGCAAACCGCTACCAAAAGCCGACCAGCAATCCGACGACGCAGTCGCGCAGTTGGCAATCTGCGTGGTGAAATAGACCCCTATGTCCGTGGCAATGTAAACCGTATTGGCGTCCTGCGGGTCCACCACCAGGCTGTTGGCCGCACTCCAGGGAAGATTTGCCTGGATGCTTGCCCAGTTCAATCCCCCGTCGGTCGAGCGGTAGGCCACCCGGATGTTCTCTTGAACACTGGGAATCCCTTCCAGCGTCACATAGAGCGTCTTCCCGGTTGTGTCATGGGGATCGAGGACGATGCTGGAGATGTCCATGCCGAAATAATTCATCGTCAGGGTGTCGTTACCAACCGGATTCAAGGTTAGATCCTGCCACAGCGGCGACGAGTTGGCGGCAGGATTGACGGTAGCGCTCAGAATATGGCCGGGCAGCGTGGCGTTGCCGCTGGCCGAGCCGTACATGCCCACATAAACAACCTCGCCACCCGCGGGAAGCGCCATCGCGGCCATGGAGCGAATGAGGGCGTCGCCGCTGCACGCGCCGCTGGCCGCCGCGCTGTCCAGGATGGTGCTGACGGCGTTGCTCGCGGTCCAGCCGATGCCGTCCGCCGGTCCGCGCCACACCCGGCACGTGCCCACCAGCAATTGCGTCGAGTCGAGCGGGTCCACCAGGAACGGCGCCGGGACGGTCATGGTCAGCCCGTCTCCGCTCACGTCCGCATCGGTCACCACAGGGTTGGAACCGAACGCGGACGGGGTGCAGGCGCCCGTCTGCGAGCACAGGCGGATGGAAACTCCGGCTCCGTTGTTGACATACCAGTTGGCGCTGTTCACGGGGTCGATGGCCACCGGCCCGCCCTCGCCGCCCAGGATTTGCGGCCAGTCCGTAGTCAGCCCGCTTGCGCTCTTGACGCCCGCGGTTCCATTGGCCCCCAGCCCGGTCACCATGGTGTAGGGCGTTGCAGCGGACGGGGCCATGCTGACCACCTCCGCCAGCGAGCCCAGGCCGCCGTTGAGGTTCTGGACGTGGGTGCCGTCGGACAATGCGCAGGCCGAACCCGATTCGCCGATGGCGTCCAATGACCGCCAGATACCGCTGTCATTGCCCACAAACATCTCCAGCGGATTGTTGGCATTCCAGGCCAGGGCGTGCTGATATTCGCCCACTTGCGCGCGACATGCAGGTGGTCGAGTTGGTGGTGTTGCGCCACGCGCAGCCCATGGCCAGGCTGCACTTCCACAGGTCGTTGGCGCCGGCCAGCAGCAGCGTGTCCTGCTGCGAGGGCACGGCCGCCAAGGTCAGGTTGTAGTCGCCGTTGGCAATGGTGGCTGCCCCGTTGGCCGTACTCGTCTGCAGCGCCGCCGTGCTCCACTGCTGCGCAAACGTGAGGTTCTGGTTGGTGCAGACGCCCGCGCTCAGCGCGCACTTGTCCTGCCACATGCCCTGGTCCTGATTGAATTGGTCCACCGTCCAGGCAAAGGTGTCGCCGGTTTGCGGATTCACTGCCAGCGCGCCGCGAAAGATGGGGCAGGCGGTGGAGCCGGAGCTGCCGGCATTGGTGGGGCAGAACAGGGTACTCAGGCCGCTGCCCGGCTGCGCGGCCAGCCGCGTCCAGGTGACGCCGTCGGCCGACTGGTAATACCCGTGGAAGCGCACCGCCGCCACAAACAACTGCCGCACCGGATTCCACACCACCGCTGTGGCTGCATTGCTGTCCGTGCCCGCATACGGATCGTTCGGCCCTTGCACATCCGCGCCGCTGGCGTCGGTTATGGTTGCCAGGTTCCAACTGGCTCCGCCATCGGAGGAATAGTAGAGACCCACATAACTGACGCCATTCCGGGGCGCATTGACCAGCGTGCCTTCAAAGGCCTGCGACACCGCGGCCACCACCAGTTGCGGACTGGTTGTACTCCACGCGAATCCGGCAAAGCCCTCCCCGTCGAAACTCCATTTCTGGTCCGCGGTGGCGGAGATCAGGCTCCAGGAGTTTCCACTGTCGGTCGAACGCAGAATCCCCGCTCCATAGTAGGAATCCAGCGCGTCGTTCGGGTCCCCGGTGCCAGCCAGAATCACGCCCGTGCCGCCCGGCTGCACCGTCAATGCTCCAATGCTGATGGAGGCGTCCGTGGCGCCGGTCAGCTGCCCAACGGCATCCGTGAGCGGACTGAAAGCCACGTTGGACGCCGAGCCGGTGGCGGCGTTCTGCGCCACCCACACCCCGCCCCCAGTGGTTCCCAGATAGAGGCGGTTGCCGGTCGCGTCCGAAGGGTCGAGCGCCAGCGCGGAGACGCGCCCGGTGACCAGTCCGTAGTCCGGCGTGAGAACTGCGGCCGGCCCCAAGGCCTGCCAGGTCGCGCTCGATGCGGTCGAGGACTGCGGACGAACCGCATTGCTGCGCCAGTTGAAGCGCCGGACTGCCGGCCTCGCCGACTGCGTTCCCTCGCCGGCCGTCCAACCGCTGCGCTGGGCCAGGAACCGCTGCGCCTGCACCACGCGGGGAGGCAGACTGGCCTGACGCGGCGCGGTTGTCGGTTGCTGGCCCGCAGCGGACGCCAGGCCCAGCACCAGCAGTTGCCCCAGCGCCGCCCACAAAGTCGGCGCTGCCGGCAAACTGCGACGCCCTCCGGCTCCAGGCGCGCCGTTCCCTGTTGAAGTCAGACGTCTGCCGCTGACGGCAGAGCCACCGAAGTACCGCTCAAAAGCCCAAAGGTTCACACGCATCCGCTTGTCCGATTCCGGCCTCCCCTCTCACATCTTCCGAGGGAGAATTGGAGGAATCCAATGGATTAGGCAGTGCGAAACGCGCAAATTCCGGGAATGAAATTGGGAGGATTATATTCCGAAAACGGGACAGATAGAGTATCGAAACTGGTTCGGGAGTTCTACGGCCTGAATTGGGAGCCTCAAAACAGCGGCTTCGTCCCTTTGCCGCCATTCTGGCCAATGTACCGCACAGCGTCGAACTTCTTCGCCGTCGAGCCGTACCTCATGGTCCGCACCAGCCCGAAGACCGGCCGATTGAACCAGGGGCGGTCGTGCCGGCCCACGATGGCCCAGGCAATGCCCGCGTAGCCGTTGGGATCGCGCCCGTCCAGCTCGTACTTGTCGTTCAGCATTACCGCCCAATCGAAGGCCGTGGCCGGGTCCGGGGACCATTCCAGAATCTTCTTGGCCCAATACATGCGCATATAGTTGTGCATCCAGCCGGTCACGACCATCTCCCGCTGGGCCGCGTTCCACAGCTCGTCGGCGGTCTCGGCGCGCTCCAACTGCTTGAGCGTGTAGCGGTTAGGGCGCAGGTCGCCGGCGTGTTCCGTGAGCGATTTACGTGCCCAGGGCGCGGCGCACTCCCAGTTGTCGTAGTTCGGATCGTGGCGCACAAACAGGACGGAAAGCTCCCGCCAGCCGATCAACTGATCGAGAAACCGGTCGCGGGCTGTGATCGGGGCCTTGCCTTTTTTCACAGCTTCTTCCACAGCCAGAGCAATGGTGAGCGGGCCGATGTTGCCAAAATGGAGATAGGGCGAGAGGCGGCTGGTGCCCTTCACTTCGGGATGGTTGCGTGTCTCCTCGTAATCCTTGAGTTCCAGATTCACAAACGTGCGCAGCCGCTTCAGCGCCGCGTGCGTTCCTCCGGTAAAGCTGTCCACCGGCCCCACGGTACGGTCGAGCTTGGTGAATTCCGCCGTAATGTCCCGGTCCAATGAGAAGTTCCTCATGGTCTTCCAGGGAGTCCACGGAACAACCGGCGCAATCTTCTCCGGCGCGATCAGGTACGTGGGCAATTCCTTCTTTAGATGCGGGCGGAAGTGGTGCAGCAGCACATACGTGCGGTCGAAGACGCGTGACGGCACAACTACGTCCGCATCCACCGTCCAGTAAGGCAGCCGCAGCCGCCGGGCCAGCACCGCGCGCCAGCGCTCCGGCTCGCGGCAGGGATTTTCGTCGCCAATCACCAGCGCCGCTTCCACTTCTTCCAGAAACTTCTCCAGCGAGTTGTCCGGATGCCGCCGCAGCACAAAGCCGACTCCCAACTCAGCGGCGTCTTCGGCCACGTCCCGCAGCCCCTGGGCCATGAAGTGGTAGTGGCGCAGGTTGGCATGCGGGTAATTGGGAATCACCGAGAAAAACACCACCACCGGCAGGCCCAGCAGGTTGCCGGCCTCGATGGCCACGTCCAGCGCGGGATTATCCACGATGCGCATGGCCCGCTGCATCCAGTAGACGACGCACTTGCCGCCCCTGCACTGCGAGTTCGGGCGCGGCGCACCTTTGCGGCGCACCACGACGCGCGTCTGTCTGGCCAGCCGTTCTAGTTCTTCGGGCATCTGCGCATCGGCGGACATGGAATGCACCTCGATTGTGCGGCTCTCTCTATTCTGCATCCCAGGCGCATGCAGGGCAGGACGAAATCCAGGCTCTCGGAATTCATTCCATGCCCTCCTATTTCTGTTGTTCGCGGCATCAATTCGGTGTTATGTTCTTACCCTCAAGGAGGGCCGGACCATGAGGGAACAATGCCTGAAATGCGGAGCGCAGCTTGCGCCACCCTTCCGCTTCTGTCCCGCGTGCGGAGTGGTCTTGCCGTTTGAAACCCAGGAGCAGGCTTCTCCGGCGGAGATTGAAAAAGCGCCTATGCAGGGGGCCTTCGGCGGCCTGCTTTTTGGCGCGCTGGCCGTGCCGATTCTGGTGGTTGTCGGCACCATGCTCTGCCTCACCGGACTCGGCGCATTCCTCGGAGTTCCGCTGATAATCGGGGCCATTCTTGCGCCGCTCGTGGGTCCGCTGATTGGATTCGGCGCGCTCCGCGGCAGATGCCCCTGGTGCGGAAGCCAGGTCAGCAGCGTTCTCAACAACAAAGCCTTCTACTGCCACGCGTGCAGCAAGCGGATCGCCATCCAGAATCGCCACTTTGTCCGGGTTGAGTAATTGGAGCAGATGGAATCGGCAGTGATAGACGCCCGTTACACAGCCAGCAAAAAGGGCCGCCCCGCGGGCAGCCCTTGTGCTTGCGCAGAAGGAGCGGCCTACCAGCTTCCCCATGCCCGGCTGATGTAGTCCGACAGCGTCATGCTGACCAGGGCCAGGAAAAGAAACAGGCCGGCAAAGATCGTCAGCTTGGTCAGTTTGGTGGCGTACTTCACGTGCATGAAGAACAGCACCACCAGCGTGGCCTTGCTGCAGGCAATGGCCAGCGCGATGATGGGATTCAAAATGCCCAGGTCCACATACGAGGCCCAGATGGTGGTCGCGGTGCCCAGCAGCAGCAGGGCGAAGACGATCACATAAATTCTGGGGCTGACGATGTGCAGCGCGTGTTCCTTGTTTTCGCTCATGGCGTTTGTCCTTTGACAGTTGACAGCCAACTATCATCTGTCATCTGTTAGTGTCTGCTGATCAGGTAGAGCAGCGGGAACAGGAAGATCCAGATAATATCCACGAAGTGCCAGTACAGGCCGAAGTTCTCAACGAAGGTGATGTGCCCGCCGGTGTAGCAAC
>CAVZNE010000210.1:0-6201 GCA_963776445.1 Terriglobales bacterium | reverse complement strand
GGGGAATAATTCTACGCAACGCCGTGCAGAACTTTTTTCGTTCGACTGGGACGGGGAGTTGGTCTGTTTTGAACTGATGAACCGATCCGGATGCACTGTAATGAGAAGAGTCTTGTGATTGGACGGTGGTGCTTACAGGAGTTGAGGCTATGTATTCAGAGCATCATGAAGCGCAACCACTCCGGCAGGCTGGCCGGTCTGGAGACAGGGCAGCAACAGACAGCAGCGCGTCCGAGTCACTTTTCACAACCAGAGTAGGGAACAAGGAGTAATCGAACCATGAAATTCAATCGCATCGCAGTACCGGCACTCGTACTCTTCCTGGGCACAATCGGCCTGGGACTGGCAAGCGCATCCAGCGCATCGCAGGACCCGCATCAGGGCCCGCCCCCGGCCGGTTACGGTCAGGACCGCGGTGGATGGGATGCTCCTCCACCGGAGTTTCAGGACGCCCAACGGCGCGGTTTTCACGACGGGATCGAGGGCGCGCGCAAGGATGTGGACAATCACCGCCGGCCCGACGTCAACAATCGCGACGAGTATCGTCATCCGTCCGTTCCGCGCGGAGAGCGGGATGCCTACCGGGAAGGTTTCCGCCGTGGCTACGATCAGGCGATTTCTCACCTGATGGGGGTACCGGAACACCGCTAGATTGCTCGCACAGATGGAAATACCCGGCCCGCATGGACCGGGTATTTCTATCTGTAGATTCTCTGCGGGCCTCCACGGAATGCCAACCCTGCGATTATGCCGCAGGGTCGTAATTCAGGTTGGGGCCGAGCCAGCGTTCGACTGCTTTCACGCTCATTTGCTTGCGTTCGGCGTAGTCGGCGACCTGATCGCGGTCGATTTTGCCCAGCGAAAAATAGCGCGATTCCGGATGCGCGAAGTAGAGCCCGCTCACGCTCGATCCCGGCCACATCGCAAACGACTCAGTGATCCGCATGCCGGTATTGGCTTGCACATTGAGAAGATTCCAAAGTCCGCCCTTCTCCGTGTGATCAGGGCAGGCCGGGTAGCCCGCGGCAGGACGGATGCCGCGATACTTCTCGCGGATCAGTTCGTCGATGCTCAGGCCTTCGGCCCGCCCGTAGCCCCATTCGTCGCGCACGCGCTGGTGCAGGCACTCGGCGAAGGCTTCCGCCAGGCGGTCGGCGAGGGCCTCGGCCATGATCGCGTTGTAGTCATCGTGCTGGGCGCGGAAGCCGTCGCACAGTTCCTTCAAACCAATGCCGCTGGTGACCGCGAAGGCGCCGATATGATCGGCCAGGCCCGTTTCTTTGGGCGCTACAAAGTCGGCCAGGGAACGGCACGGCTCGCTGCCTTCCCGGTTTGCTTGCTGGCGGAGGAAGTGGAATCTCACGAGTTCGTTTGTGCGCGTCTCGTCCGTATACAGCTCGACATCGTCTCTGACGGCGTTGGCGGGAAAGATGCCGTAAACGGCGCGCGCTTCAATCAGGTTTTCCGCAATGATGCGGTCGAGAAGCGCATTGCCCTCGGCGAAGATTTGGCGCGCCTGCGCACCCTGCTCCGGGTGGTCGAGGATGCGGGGATACACGCCCTTCAGTTCCCAGGCGTGGAAGAACGGCGTCCAGTCAATGTAGTCGCGCAGCGTGGCCAGAGGGAAATGGTCGAGCACGCGAACGCCCGTGAATTCTGGCACAGGCAGGTCTTCGGCACGCCATTGGATCGGCGTGCGCCGGGTGCGCGCAGTCTCAAGTGATACGAGCTTCGCTTGCGGTGCGGAATGAGCCTTGCGCAGCGCATCGTATTCGGCGCGGTGCTGCGCCACGAACTCCGCCTTGCCATCTTCGCTCAGCAGGCTGGTGGTCACCGGCACTGCCCGGCTGGCATCGAGCACGTGGACCACAGGCTCGCTGTAGTGCGGCGCAATCTTGATGGCCGTATGCGCCCGGCTGGTGGTGGCGCCGCCTATGAGCAGCGGAATCTTGAAGCCTTGCCGCTCCATCTCGCGGGCCACGCGAACCATCTCGTCCAGCGAGGGCGTAATCAGCCCGCTGAGTCCGATCAGGTCGGCCTTCTCGGCCTTGGCGCGTTCCAGGATTTTTTCGCAAGGGACCATGACCCCCAGGTCGATAACTTCGTAGTTGTTGCAGGCCAAGACGACGCCGACGATGTTTTTGCCAATGTCGTGCACGTCGCCCTTGACGGTGGCCATCACGATCTTTCCCTGCGCCTTGACGTCCTGCCCGGCCGCGACCATGGCCAGCTTTTCGGCTTCCATGAACGGAGTCAGATGGGCCACGGCCTTCTTCATCACCCGGGCGGATTTAACTACCTGGGGCAGAAACATCTTGCCGGCGCCGAACAGATCGCCCACCACGCTCATGCCGGCCATCAGCGGACCTTCAATCACCAGCAGAGGGCGGCCCAGTTTGACTCTGGCTTCCTCGGCGTCGATCTCGATGTAGGTGTCGATTCCCTTGACCAGGGCGTGCGAGATGCGCTCCTCCACCGTGCCGTTGCGCCACTCTTCCGCCTTCTTTTCGTGCTCGACCGCACCGGTGCCCTTCAGATTTTCGCCATATGCCACCAGCCGTTCGGTCGCGTCGGGGCGGCGATTCAGCAGCACGTCCTCGACCAGCACCTTCAGCTCCGGCTCTATCTCTTGATAGACCTCGAGCATGCCGGCATTGACGATACCCATGTCCATGCCCGCCGCAATGGCGTGATAAAGAAACGCGGAGTGCATGGCTTCGCGCACCTTGTTGTTGCCGCGGAAGCTGAACGAAATGTTGGAGACGCCGCCGGAGACCTTGGCGTGCGGCAAGTTAGCCTTGATCCAGCGCGTGGCGCGGATGAAATCGACCGCGTAGTTGTTATGCTCCTCCATCCCCGTGGCCACGGTGAGGATGTTGGGATCGAAGATGATGTCCTCGGGCGGAAACCCGATTTCAACCAGAATGTTATAGGCGCGCCGGCAGATGCGGATGCGGTCTTCATAAGTCGCGGCCTGCCCTTGTTCATCGAAGGCCATTACCACCGCGGCGGCGCCATATTCCATCACGACTGCGGCATGTTGGCGGAATTTTTCTTCGCTTTCTTTGAGCGAAATGGAGTTGACGATGCCCTTGCCCTGCAGGCATTTCAACCCCGCCTCGATTACCTCCCAATTGGAGGAGTCGACCATGAAGGGAACCTTGGCAACCTCCGGCTCGCTGCCCAGCAACTGCAGGAAGCGCGTCATGGCGGCGACGCCATCGATCATGCCCTCGTCCATGCAGATGTCGATGACGTTGGCCCCGTTTTCCACCTGCTGCCGGGCCACGCTGACCGCTTCTTCGAACTTGCCTTCCTTGATCAGCCGGGCGAACTTGGGCGAACCGGCCACATTGGTCCGTTCGCCGATCATGATGAAGACGCCGGGCTGCTGCGTGAACGGCTGCGATCCGGAGAGCCGGAGCGGCTTGGTTTCTGCGGCGATCTCCGGGGCTTCGGTATCCGTTTCGACCGCGCTGACAGGGGCTAAAGCCCCCGTCGATTTTGTTGCGTTTTCGGCACGACTAAAGTCGTGCCCTGACACAGAGCCTTGTTCTTCCGCGGCTTGTTCCGCGACGAGCACCGGCCACAGACGCCGCGGAGGCTTGCCTTCAAGCGCTTTGGCGATGGCCGCAATGTGCTCGGGCGTGTTGCCGCAGCAGCCGCCGGCAATGTTGATCAGCCCTCCGCGCGCAAACTCTCCCAGGGATCGAGCCATGTCGCTGGGTTCCAGATCGTATCCGGTGGCGGAGAGAGGATTGGGCAAACCTGCATTCGGATAGCACGAGATGGCCACACTAGACTTCTGCGCCAGTTCGGCCAGAAACGGATACATCAGATCGGGACCGAGGGAGCAATTGAGCCCCACCGACAGCGGCTTCACATGCTCCACCGCGTTCCAGAAAGCCTCAATGGTCTGCGCGGAGATCATGGTTTCTCCGCCGCGACCCACCGCCGCCGAAATCATCACCGGCAGTTCCGTGCCCTTGGCAGCCAGGCCGTCCTCATCGAACACTTCGCGGATGGCCACCAGCGCGGCCTTGGCGTTCAGCGAGTCGAAGATCGTCTCTACCAGCAGCAGGTCAGAGCCGCCGGCGATGAGGGCGCGCACCTGCTGCATGTAGGCAGTTTTCACCTGATCGAAGGTGACGACGCGAAAGCCCGCATCGTCGGCATCGGGCGAGTTCGAAAGAGACACGGTCAAAGGTCCGATGGACCCAGCCACAAAGCGTTGATGTCCGGAAGCGTTGGCCACGCGGTCGGCCCACTCCCGGCACTGCCGCGCCGACTGCTCATTGATCTCCCAGGCCAGGCCGTTGAGGAAAGGGTCTTCGATAACCTCCTGGTAGAAAGCCGGATCTTTCCTGCCGCCCTTCTCCCGCGGATCGTCGACAAAGAACTCGCTTTGGGTGATGCTGGTGGCGCCGAAGGTATTGGTCTCAATGATGTCGGCCCCAGCCTCGAGAAAGCGCCGGTGAATGTCGCAGATCATCTTCGGCTGCGTCAGAGAGAAGAGGTCGCCGTTGTTGAGCAGGTCCTTGGTCGAGTCCTTGAAGCGCTGCCCGCGCATGTCCGCTTCCGTCATGCCGTAGGTGCGGATGGTGGTGCCCATCGCGCCGTCGATGATGGCGATTCGATCTTCGAGAATCTTCTGCAGAGGGTGCACGCGGGCTGTCGTCATGTTCTCCTGATGATCCTGGGCGGGGCAACGGCGGCAACAACGAACTGTTCCCTGCCTCACCGGCCGCAGAGGATGGGAATGCGGCCACACCTTTAGGATATATCGTTCAGGAATCAGGCTTTCCCCACGCCTTCGGCCGTACGTCTATTCCGCTTGCATTTGCACGCAAAAAGGTATAACTGTTATACAAATGCGCTTTCACTTCGATCCGCGCAAGAGCCAGGGTTTGAGGGCGAATCCGCACCGGGGCATCGGCTTTGAAGAAGCCCAGGAGATCTTCGCCCGCCCCTATTACCTCGACCAGCGGTCCGATGTGCCGGAACAATATCGCGCGATCGGATGGGTCGGAGAGCACTTGTACTCGCTCGTCTTTGAGATTCGGGAGGACGAGGAGGGGGAGTTCTACCACCTGGTTACGCTTTGGAAAGCTACACGAGAGGAGGAGAAACTATATGCCGAAAGCGATTGAGAAGAGCAAGCCGCTGTCCGCCGAAGAGATCGCCGAAATGGCCGACCGAGGCGAAAATGTTGCGCGTTTTTTCACCAATGCAGGCAAGAAGATGCCGCCGATTCAGCGTGTGAATGTGGACTTTGCACTCCCCATGCTCCAGGAACTCGATGAAGCGGCAAGAAACCTGAACATCAGCCGCCAAGCGGTCATCAAGACCCTGCTGCGCCATGCACTCGATCAGCAGCATCTGGCGCGAAGGGCACGGTAAATCTGCCTGCGCGCAAGTCTCAGAGCACATAGCTGGAAGGACGATACAACATTAGCCTTTGATCGGATCAGCTTCAGGCCACACCACACTAAAAGGCCCTCGCTGAGTAAATGCGCGAGGGCCTTGAACTTTCAGCATCGAAAAGCGATTCGCTACTTTGCCGCCGTCAGCGCCTCGATCTGCACCAGCATGTCTTCCTTGCGCATGACCAGATTGGTGGCGTTGAGGGTGGCCAACTCGAAACCGTGGCCATGGGTAATGGCGTCGGTGGGGCAGGCTTCCACGCAATAACCGCAGAAAATGCAGCGGTTGTAGTCGATGTTGTAGACCTTGGCGTAGCGCTCGGAGGAGGAGATGCGCTGCTCCTCGGTGTTCTCCGCTGCTTCGATGTAGATGCAGTTCGAGGGGCAGGCGGCCGCGCACAGAAAACAGGCTACGCACTTCTCCAGGCCGTTCTCGTCGCGCTGCAGAACGTGGGCGCCGCGATAGCGCTGCTCGAGGACCGCTCCACGGAGCGGCCCCTTGCCGTCTGGATAGTTTTCCACCTCGGTGGGGCGCAAAATCTCCCGGAAGGTGATGCTCATGCCCTTGGCAATGCCGGCGAGGTTGGACACAATCGACATGTGGCAAGTATACGATGGATTTCTGGAGGAACACAGCATGGGGATGAGGGTTTGGACGACAGTTTTGCTGTTTGGGATCAGTGCGGGGATGGTTGCGGCGCAGAACCAGCCGCAAGCCATGCCCATGGGCGGCATGGAACATATGGGCGGCATGGACCACAAGGCCAAGCCCATGGTT
>CAVZNE010000209.1:0-6692 GCA_963776445.1 Terriglobales bacterium | reverse complement strand
TCAACGAAAAGTTGCCGGAGGGCAGCTACGTTACCTGCTGGGCCGAATTTCAACTGTTGCCCGGCGTGGCGGAGGCGATTGCCCGGCTGAACCAGGCAGGACTGCGGGTGGTGGTGGTCTCGAATCAGCGCGGCATTTCTCTGGGACTCTACACGGCTGCCGCTGTGCTGGACCTTCACTCCGCTTTGCAGGAGCTGTTGGCACGCAGCGGCGCTCATGTGGACGGCTTTTATTTTTGCCCCCACGACAGAGGGGAATGCAACTGCCGGAAGCCGCTTCCGGGGCTCTTTGAACAGGCGGTTGCGGAATTTCCCGACATCACCGCGCAGACCAGCGCCATGATCGGCGACTCGAAGGTCGATGTGGAGTTTGGCCGCCGGCTGGGCATGAAGGTTGTCTTCGTCGACGGGGATCCCAAACGCCAGAAACCCGGCAATGAAGCTGCCGGGTTTCTGGCCGATCTGCGGGTTTCGTCGCTGGCCGAGGCCGTGGAAGCGCTGCTGAATGCGCGCTAGTACGCCCTCAAATCCAGAATAGCTTTGAGAATGTGCTCCGGCTGAGGCAGGATGGCGTCTTCGAGCACCGGCTGGTAGGCCACGAACGTATCCATGGAGCCGATGCGCTTGACCGGGGCGTCCAGATCCTCAAAAAGCTCATCGGCGATGCGCGCGGCCAGTTCCGCGCCGTAGCCCCAACTGATCATGTCTTCGTGGGCCACGATGACCCGGCTGGTTTTGCGCACGGAGGTGGCGATGGCCTCCCAGTCATAGGGGTTGAGGGTGCGCAGGTCGATGAGTTCGACCTCAATGCCGTGCTCGCGATGGGCGCGCTCGGCGGCCTGCAAGGCGCGCGGGACTACCGCTCCGTAGGTGACCAGCGTAATGTGCGTGCCGGGCCGGACGATTTTGGCCTTGCCGAAAGGAATGGCGAAATCATGCCCCGGATACGGAGCGCGCCCGTAGGTCTCGCGGTACAGCCGCTTGTGCTCCAGAAACAGCACCGGATCGTCGCAGCGAATGGCGGTGCGCAGCAGCCCGTTGGCGTCCAATGCGTTGGAGGGAAAAACCACGCGCAGGCCGGGCAGGTGCGTGAAGATGCTTTCGCCGGACCCGGAGTGGTAGATGGAGCCACCCTTGAGATAGCCGCCGATGGGCACGCGAATGACTGCGGGCGCGGCCCAGGAGCCATTGGAGCGCCAGCGCATCACGGCCAGCTCATTGCGAATCTGGTGCATGGCGGGCCAGATGTAGTCAAAGAACTGAATTTCGACAACCGGCTTCATGCCGCGGGCCGCATAGCCCACAGCCCGGCCGACAATGTTGGCCTCGGAGAGCGGCGAGTTGAAGACCCGCTCCGAACCGAACTCGGTTTGCAGGCCGTAGGTGATTTTGAAGACGCCGCCTTTGCCGTCGACCTCGGCCAGCGCTTGCTCGCGGCTGGCGTCGGCCACGTCCTCGCCAAAGACCACGATGCGGGGATCGCGGCGCATCTCGTCGAAGAGGCAGGCGTTGATGAGGTCGGCCATGGTGCGGGGATCGCTGCCCTTGGCGCTGCCGGCCTTGCCGCCGCCCGCCTCGCCCGGCGCATGCTCGTGCTCGCTGGCGAAGGGAGGGTGGGTGGCGTCCAGATCCTCGGAATAAACGTGTTGGGTAATATCCGCCACCAGGGGCAGCGGCGCCAGCAGAGCGCGTTCGCCCGCTTCTGCGGCCTCGTGATCCTGGGCGTGCTCCAGCGCGACGATCTGCTCTTCGGCAAGAACGCCTTCGGCGAGCAGGCGCGCGCGCATCAGGATGAGCGGATCGCGCTGCTGTTCGGCTTCGCGTTCGGCCGCCACGCGGTAGTGCTTGTCGTCGTCGGACAGGGCGTGCGAGTAGGGGCGCACCACATGGCCATGCACAAACGCGGGTCCCTTGCCGGCGCGGCAGTGGGCCGCTGCCGCCTGGAAGGCCAGCAGCGAGGCCTCGGGGTCGGTTCCATCCACTTCCGCAAAGAAGAAGTTGGGGAAGTTGGCCACCAGCGTTGAAATGCTTCCGCCCGGCGTGTTGACCTCGACCGGCACGCTGATGGCGTAGCCGTTGTCTTCCACGCAGAAGATGACGGGGAGCTTCTGGTTGGAGGCAGTGTTGAGCGCCTCCCAGAACTCGCCCTGCGAGGTGGAACCCTCGCCCAGCGAAGTAAAGACCACCTCGTCGCCATGGAATTCGACATCGTGGAAGGCGCGGTAGTCGCCCTCAACCTTTTCTGCCGCTTCGGGGTGATGGCTGAAGTAGCGGCCGGCCTCGGCGCAACCCACGGCATGGAGCAGTTGCGTGGTGGTGGACGAAGAGGTGCTGACGATGTGCAGCGAACGGCTGCCCCAATGGGTGGGCATCTGGCGGCCGCCGCTGGCCGGATCGGTGGCGGCGCCGACGGCTTGCAGCATCATGTCGCCGGGGGTGACGCCCAGCCCGAGGCAGAGTGCGCGATCGCGATAGTAGGGGAAAAACCAGTCGTAGCCGGGACGCAGCGCCAGCGCCGCTCCCACCTGGAGCGCCTCATGGCCGGCGCCGGAGATCTGGAAGAAAACCTTCTGTTGCCGTTTGAGCAGAATCTCGCGATCGTCGATGCGGCGGGAAAGATACATCAGCCGGTAGATTTCGATCATCTGCTGCGGGCTCAGACTGCCGGAGGCGGCAGCCGTCTCGGGCTTATGAGCTCTGGACACTGCTAGTCCCATTGCCGTCACTCCCTGAAAAGAGGTTTTTTTAGAAAAACCAAGCCTGATTGTAGCAACCTGCCCCTGTGAAGAACAGCAGCAGGCCCGCCATGCGGTTTGGCGCCCGGAGGCAGGGAAAGCATGGCTTCCGGGGGTAGAAACCTGACTGAAACCCTGGTGTCGGGCAAAGGTTAGAGCGATTCCAGAATCGTTATGCCCCGTTTACCTGGTGCAAGGTCGTCGCTCGCTGAGGCTCGCACCGACGTGAGTGGATGGGTTCCGAGGCACACCAATTCTGGAATCGCTATAGAGGTTCAGTGCCGATTCTGGGGAAGCGGCGGCGGCTCCATGAACACGGGCGTTCCATACAGGGAATCGCTCATTCTGGTTTTCACGCTGTGGGCCAGCTTTTGAATCTCGCCCAGGGTGCGCAACTGCGCCGGAGTGAGGGAGGCGGGGTTGGCCGCTCCGATCTCCGCATTGAACTGGCTGGCCAGCTTCAAGAGCTTGTCCGCGTCGGCGACCAGTTTTTTCTGGCGGTCGGCATTGAGCAGGCGCTGGCGATGCTGCTCCCCCAAGAGATCGGGCTGCTCAAATTCGACGGTTGGGTTGGCGATCGGCTGGCCCATGCGGCCGGAGTTCGGCTGCTGTGGCGCTGAGAGTGAATTCTGCGCGCCGGCCGGCAGGGCCGGCAGCAGAGCCAGACCCAGGATGCAGCGCGCGCCAAAAGAAATGCGCCACGATGCCGGGCGGCGACGAGCCAGCAAGCGGAAATCACCCACGGCGGACCCTCCTTGTAACCCATGAGACGTTCCGGTTTCGCGCCATTGTCTCAGTTTGCCCCCACCGTGAGCTTCATCTTTTCCTTGATGTCATGCGCCAGCTTCTCGATCTCGTCGGCCTTGCGAATCACGGAGAGCGAGAGTGTATCCTTGTTGGTTTTGTCCACTTCCGCTTTCAAATCCGTAGCCAGCTTGAGCAGATTCGCACTGTCCTCGGCAATCAGCTTTTTCCGAGCGGCATTGGCCGCCTCGTAGTTCTGCTTCTGAGTTTGCTGGGCATTGATGTTGTTCACCTGATTACTGTCAGGGATGCGGGTCATTTCTGGCGGGATATGGGGATACGAGTTCTGAAGCAGGCCCTCGCTACCCACCGGTGCGATGGCCAGGACGGCCAAGCCGGCGAGTAGGCCAATCCACAGGCCTCTTACCCGCAGTCGTCGCGGTTTTTTTGTTGCATGGATTCGCTTGAATCTCATGGGTGACCTCCTGCGTTGTCCGGCAGCCACGCCGTTACCGCGCAGGCCCGGCTGCCAGACTGGAACCGGCCGCACTTCCCGGCCCCTGCTGCGCACAGTCTAGTCTAGAAAGAGGAGTTTTGGGATGCATCCTTTTCTGTTCGTGGCACGAATGGGCCTGTTTGCGCAAGGCCGGTTTCTGGGCAAGGTACTCGACGAGTGGATCGACGACTCGCAGGAGTTCATCCACTCGAAGCTGCCGCACCTGATCGTGGTTGCGGTTCTGGCCTTTTTGCTGAACCGGCTGCTGCACGTGATCACGCGGCGCATGATCTACCTGGCGGAGCAGCACGCGGCCAGTCCGGGACGCATTGCGCAGGTAAAGACGCTGGCCGGAGTGATCCGGACGACGGGCCTGACGATCGTCGTGCTGATCACGGGGTTGCAGTTTCTGGCCGCGGTGGGCGTAAATCTGGCTCCCTTGCTGGCGTCGGCGGGAGTGGTGGGAGTGGCCATCGGCCTGGCTGCGCAGAATATTGTGCGGGACATGCTGAACGGGGTTCTGATCCTGATCGAGGACCAGTTCAGCGTGGGGGATACGGTCCGGCTGGCCGGTCAGGCGGGAACCGTGGAGGCGATGACGCTGCGCAAGACCACGGTGCGCGACGTGGACGGAACGCTCTACATCATTCCCAACTCGCAGATCACCACGGTCGCCAACCTGAGCATCGACTACTCCGTGGCGACCGTGAATGTGAGCGTGGACTTTTCGGCCAATCCCGACGAAGTGCTGGAGCTGCTGAAGGGGATTGCCATGGAGGTCCGCACCAGCAAGGAGTTCAGCCCGGTTTTCGTCGAAGATCCGAAGATCCTGGGCGTGGATGCGGTGAAGGGCTCGGAGATCCTCTTCCCGGTGGTCTTCAAGACCCTGGCAACAAAGCAATACGCGCCGGTGCGGGAGTTTCGCCGCCGGGTGCGGCTGGCCCTGGAAGAGCACCACATGCTGCCCGGCGACCCCAACCGGATCTTCAATACTTTCATGGACAAAGCGGCAAGCGCCCGACGCCGAAAGACTGCAAAGGCCACGGAAGCACACGATCCAACCACGATAAAGACGCCGGAAGGCAATCCCTTCACCGGCGAGTAGAAAACTCCAGTCTGTTTTACCGAGCCGTGGGCGTGGGCGTGGGCGGATTCGATTGGCCAGCGGCGTGCCAACCGGCGTGGCGGAAGACCATGCGATTGCGGCCCGAGGCTTTGGCGGCATACAGAGCCTGATCGGCAAGGGCCAGCAGGGATTCCACTGTGGCGGAGCCATCGGTAGGCCTCAGGACCGTGGCGCCCATGCTGCAGTTGACCGTGAACACAGACTCGCCCGCGCGGACGTGCAGGTTGGAGATGGCGGCGTGGAGACTGGTCAATCTCTGCACGATGGCTTGCGGCGGAATCTGGGTGAGGACGAGCAGGAACTCCTCGCCGCCGTAGCGGCCGGCATGGTCGTAGGGGCGGATGGCAGCAGCGACAGCAGCCGCGAAACAGCGCAGCGCCTCGTCGCCGGCCAGATGGCCGTAGGTATCGTTCACACGCTTGAAGTAATCGAGGTCCACCAGGGCCACAAGCAGCGTGCCGCGCTCCCGCCGGGCGCGATCCATCTCTGTGGTAAGCGCGCGGAGCACGGCAGTGCGATTGAACATTCCGGTCATGCCGTCGTGGGTGGCCTGAACCCGCAATTTTTCGCGGCTGGCTTCGAGTTCCTGGGTGCGTTTACCAACCAGGCGCTCGAGATTACGGCTCCTCTGGCGCAAGTTACGGGCGCGCAGCCGGTCGGCGGCCACCAGCAGGAGCAGGAAGGCCACAGCGCACGCCGCGTAAAACCAGTAGGTCATCCACCATGGAGGAAGAATCCTGACCTTCACCTTTGCGGTGCCGGAACAAGCTTCCAGGCCCGGATTGCAGGCTATGGTCATAAAGGTATAGTCCCCGGGGGAGAGCCGGGAAAAGGTGGCAATGCCACTCTGGGTTTCGAGCCATCCCTGCTGCAGCCCCACCATCCATATCCTGAGGCTGAGTTCGCTTCGATTGCGCATGGCCGGGGAAGCTACCTGGAAGTGCAACGGCGTGCCGGGCCACGGCAAAACGATCTGCTGCGCTCCCGAGTAGAGATCGTTTTCGTGGCGGATATCGGTTATCGAAATGGCAATTGAAACCGGATCGAAGACATGCTCTGGATGCAGCAGATGGGCCACGCCGCCGCTGGTACCCACCCACAGAGAGCCGTCGGGCGCCATGCGCAGGGCTCCTTGACTCACATCGTTCCAGATGAGGCCGCTCTCCTGGGTGAGATGACGCCACGAATGGCCGTTCCAGACCATCAGGCCCAAATCGGTTCCCAGCCAGACCCAACCGCGGCGATCCGTGAGGATGGCCAAGGGAGCGAGGGAGCGCAACTCCGTGGGGAATTGCAGTTGGCTGGCCTGCAAGTGATCGCCAGCCGCCGTCATCCGCCAGATGCCGGCTTGTTCGCCGGTAACCCACAGCGCGCCATCCGGGGCGCAGGACACGGCAAGCAGCGATCCCTGCAAAGTGGACATGCCACGGATCGGTGGCGCCGTCCACTGGCCGTCGCGGTAGCGCAGCACGCGGTTGTTGGCCGTGAACCAGATTGTACCGTCGGGCGCTGCACAGGCTGCCTCGACCCTGGTGGACGCTCCCAACAACGCATCCACGGCGGCGACGCGGTGCGGCGCGGCGGCGCCGGCC
>CAVZNE010000208.1:0-7723 GCA_963776445.1 Terriglobales bacterium | reverse complement strand
TGGCACCAATCCAGACATTGTGGATACCGCCCTTCTGATACCTGGGGGCGGCAACATCGTGGATGTCCGGGTGACCACCCAGAACGGCGTCAGCGGCAACGCCAATATCAACAGCCGCACGCCCGGCGCGGGCCAGCCTTGCTACTTGCCGCCCAGCTTGGAGCCTGCACCTACAGGCACACAGACTGCATTTGAAGTCTGCCAGACCATGCCGTAGGCTGTAGCTCCTGATCCGGCAAGCAAAAAAAGCCCAAGGGCCATTCCTCTTGCGAGGAATGGCCCTTGGGCTTTTCTGTTGTCTTCTTTCCTTGGACTGCCCCCAACTCGACCCACCCTCGCCTTATCTTTGTTTCATGTGACTGGGGGCGAGCAATATCGCCCCGGTTTCTGCCGTGGCGCATTCTTGCGCAGGACATGGCATGCCCACCGCGCGGTTTCACCCGTTGCCACGCCCCATGCCGTACAGTTAACAGGGAACGCCATGAAATCATCGACTCCGAAAATGCGCGTGGATCTTCTCCTGTTCGATGCGGGCCATGTGTCCAGCATCGAACGGGCGCGCGCGCTCATCCTGGCCGGCCGCGTACTGGTCGGCGAACAGAAGATCGAAAAACCCGGCGTCCAGGTCCCCGCCGACTCTCCCGTGCGCCTGCTGGGCGTTGATCCGCCTTACGTCAGCCGCGGTGGGCTCAAACTGGCGGCAGCCCTGGAACACTGGAAGATCCCGGTCACCGGCCGCGCCTGCCTCGACATCGGCACATCCACCGGCGGCTTTACCGACTGCCTCCTCCAACATGGAGCCGTGCAAGTCACTGCCGTCGATACCGGCTTCGGCCAGATCGCCATGAAGCTGCGCAACGACCCGCGCGTCCGCCTGCTGGAGCGCACCAACGCCCGCCTGCTGGCTCCAGCCTCGCTGGGTTCGGAGCAGGGAAGCCTTGAACTTACCCTCCTGGCCATGGATGTCTCTTTCATCTCCGCCACCATGCTGCTGGGGCCAGTTTTAGCCGCCGCTCCCGCGCTTGAGCAGGCCGTGATCCTGGTCAAGCCGCAGTTTGAGGCCGCTCGCGGCGAAGTCGGCCAAGGCGGCATCGTTCGCGACCCGGAGATTCACCAGCAAGCCATCGACCGGGTGGCCAATTGTGTCCGTTCCTTGGCTTGGGAAGTGGTCGAGGTCCTTCCTTCGCCCATCTCCGGCATGGAAGGCAACCGCGAATTCCTCCTCTACGCCCTCCGTCCGTTACACTGAGAGCCATGATTCGCGTCGCCATTGTTTGCAAACGGGATAAGGAAGAACTGACCCGGCTGCTGCCGGAGTTGATCCATTGGCTGCGTCAGCACGGCTACGAGCCGCTGCTCGACCTGGAAGGTGGCCACTACACCTCGGACGCTCCCGCCGTGGACCGCACCGAGATGCCGGCCCATCAGCCGGGGCTGGTCATCGTCCTCGGCGGAGACGGCACGCTGCTCTCCGTGGGCCGCATCTTTGCCGCCACCGGCACGCCCATCCTCAGCGTGAATCTCGGCTTCCTCGGCTTCCTCACCGAGGTCCGCCTCGCCGATCTTTATGTCACGCTGGAGGGCTGGTGCACTAGCTGCTACGTCCTCGATGCGCGCACCATGCTCAAGGCCGAAGTTTGGCGCGACGGCGCGTTGTACTCCGGCGATGAGGCTCTGAACGAAGTGGTCGTCTCCAAAGGCGACATCGCCCGCATGGGCGACTTCGCGGTCGAGTTGGGCGGCGTTCTGGTGGCCCGCTTCCGCGCCGATGGCGTCATCGTTTCCACGCCCACCGGCTCCACGGCCTACACGCTGGCCGCCAACGGTCCCATCCTCACCCCGGACGTGGATGCCCTGGTCGTCACTCCCGTCTGCCCCCATCTGCTCACTCTGCGGCCCATCGTGGTGCGCGGCGATGCCTTGCTCACAGTCCGCGTCGAAGCCGTTCCCAACCAGGCCCTCTTGACCGTGGATGGCCAAAAGGCCGTCGAGCTCTATCGCGGCGACGAAGTCCGCTGCCAGCGCTCCACCCACACCGTCAACCTCGTCCGTTTGAGCGAGAGCGGCTTCTTTGAAGCCTTGCGCAACAAATTGAGCTGGGGCGAGCGGTAAGGACTTTTCACTCTCGCGTGAATATAGAAACTGAGTGGAAGACTTGTTTCTTCGAACAGAGCACCGTTCTTACCGCCGCAGTTCGTTCAGCAGCACCTTGGCCTTGGCGGTCAGCGTGTACGCTCCCTCCGCGTCGCCGGAGGCCAGCGCCTGCCGCGCCTGCTTCAAATACTCCCTGACCTGCATGGCGGTCTTCTGTTCCTGATCGTTCAGCTTGCGCCCAATGCCATTCAATCCCCGCTCCGTGGCTGCGATCGAGTCCACCGTCTGGCGACGCAGATCCGGCGCGTTGCCTGACGTGAGCTGCCCGATGGCGCTTACTCCGGGGTTCGGGTTGGCGGCTTGCTGCACCGGCCTGGCCGCCGGCTTCCTGTGCTTCACCGGCGGTTTGGCCGCTTCCTTGGCCTGCACGGTGGGTTCGTTGGGGATCGTCAATGCGGAGTCGGGAAGTTCAACGGATGCGGCCGCCGGCTTGGGCTGCGTCGTCTCTCCCAGGGGCGGGGCAAGCGGCTGAACCTGCGGCCGGCTGGCCTTGTGAAAGCACGCCGTCAGCAGCAACGGCAGCAGCCACAGGACGCTCTTGGCAGCCAGTTTCATTCCCCAAACCCTTTCTCGATTTCAGCAATTGCCGGCACAAGATGCCGGCGTCCCCGTTGCGCGCCAGCCAGCGGGATTCGCAACAAAAACTCCGTGCCACGGCTTCGATTCGATTGTACTTCCACGCTCCCGTGGTGCAGTTGCAGTATCCGGTAGGTCATGGCCAGGCCAATGCCGCTGCCCGCGCTCTTGGTGGTGAAATACAGGTCGAAAATCTTCTCCCGAATCTCCGCGGCAATCCCCGGTCCCTCATCGGCAATGCGCAACAGCGCGGTCCCGCCGTCCTCTTCCAGAACCACTTCCAGCTTGCCGCCTTCGGGCATGGCCTGGGCCCCGTTCTGGATTACGTTCAGCGCCGCCTGTTTCAGCAGATCGGTATCCACATGGGCCAGCAGCGGCTGCTCCGGCATCCGGCTTACAAGGGTCACATTGTGGGTCGAAAGCTCGGCTGTAGCCAGCGACAGCACGTCGCCAATCACCGGGCGCAGGTCCTGCTCGCGCAGTTGCAGCTCCACCGGGCGCGAAAAGTCCACCAGCATCTGCACCACGCGGTCCAGGCGGTGAATCTCCGCGTCGATGATCTCCAGGTGGCGCAGCGCCGGCGCGCTGTCGCCGCTCAGCTTGGTCCGCAGCAACTCCAGGTGCACCACGATCGCGTTGATCGGATTCTTCACCTCGTGGCCCACCCCTGAAGTCAGCCTGCCGATGGCCGCCATCCGCCGTGAAAGCTCCAACTCCGACTCGATCTTCTCCGCCGATTCCAGATCGTGCAGCGTCACCAGCGCGCCCAATCCCTGGCGCGTATTGTTGTCGTGAATAAAATCGACCGACGCCTCAATCCGCCTCCCTGTTTCGGTGCGAATCTCTTCCTGCGCCAGCGCAGTCCCGTTCTCGAAAGCCTCGCTCAGAGCCTTTCCCAGCAGCGTAGAGCGGTCGAAGATCTCCCCCGCATGCAGCCCCAGAATGCTCTTCTCCGTACGCAGAAGACGCCGCGCGGCTTCTGACACCAGTACCGCGCGCCCGTCCGCCGTAAACAGCAGTATTCCGTCCTGCAGGTTGCCCAGAATTTGGTCCAGGTTCTCCTTCAACGCGGAAAACACCTCTTCCACATTGCGCATGCGCTGACCGATGCGTTCAATCTTGTGGGAGACGCGGTCCGCCATGTCCTGCTTGGGGGCCTCGTCCTCGGCCGCCGCGCGGTCCGCTGTCCAGTAGTCCAGTTGCTGGCTGATCGCTTCCATCGGACGCAGCGCCAGGTTGCTCAGCAAAAAGGCCGCCACCAGCGCCGTTCCCAGCGCAAAGCCCATCAGCGTCAGCGCCTCCGCTAGCCACGGCGCATACACGGCGCGCAGCAGCGTGGTGCGTACGCCAACGTTCACCGTCAGGAACGGCTCGCCATTGCGTTCCAGCGGAGCCGCCACGTCAAAGACCCGGGGCGGTCCGAACACCTCCCGCATCAATTCCACGGGGCCGGCATGCAGCAGTTGGCCGTAGTTGGGCCGCTGCGGCAACGGCTTGTCCTGGTTGTCGGGATTGGTGCTCAGCAGCGTGCTGTTCTGGCTGTCGCCGATGTTGATGTCGTACACCGTCAGCGAGTAGCGGTTCACCGAGTCCACCACCGCGTGCAGCGCCGCATTCTCCCGCACCGCCTCGGCCGCCAGGCCGCGCAACTGCGCCGGGTTGTTGGGATCGACCACCCGGTCCTTGAGTCCGGTCTCCAGCGCCTGCTGCAGCGCCAGCCGCACCTGGTTGGCCACCATGCGGTTGCTGTCGTAAGTCTGTTGCACCGCCGCATGCAGCAGTTGGCTCACATACACCAGCGAAAGCATCCCCGCGATCAGAAACACCAGCAGGGTAATCGCCAAAACGAGTTTGGTCTTCAATCGCATGGATTCGTTACTCAGAACTCCTTCAATCGACCTGTTTCCCTTGCAAGGACGCGGTTCAACATGCTGCCGAATAACTCTCTAGAACGGTAATAAGCGTCAGGGCACGACTTCAGTCGTGCCGTAACCGCATGAAAGCAACGCTGCGGAAAAACTCCGTTCACGAGCGAAATACTCCTGCTTTGTAACAGGGCACGACTTCAGTCGTGCCGTAACCGTAATCAAATTATCGCGGGCTTTAGCCCCTGAGGGATTCTGTTCCTCAACGATTTACTTTTCCTCGCGCCTTGATCCGCGCCTTCCAAAACGGCAAATCCTTCGCTCTTACAGCTCATCCTTGGCGTGGCTGTATTCCTTCAGCTTGTTGTGCAGGGTCTTCAGGCTCACGCCCAAAATCTCCGCGGCCCGCGTCTTGTTCTGCCCGGTCGACTCCAGCGTCCGCATAATCAGCATCCGCTCCGCTTCATCCACCGTCGTGCCTACCCGCACCGGCACCACGCTGGCGTCGTTGGCCTCGGCGGCCAGCATCTGCGCCTTGCCAAAGCCCTGAGGCAAATGTCCTGCGTCCAGCGGCGCGCCGTCCGGGCAAAGAATCACCGCCCGCTCAATGCAGTTGCGCAGTTCGCGGCCATTGCCTGGCCAGTCGTAGGCCAGCATCCGGTCCAGCATCGACGCGGCCACGCCAGAGACTTTCTTGCCGTGCTTCTGGTTCATCTCGCTCAGCATGGCTTCGGCCATGGGCGGCAAATCTTCCATGTGCTCGCGCAACGGCGGCATGGCGATGTTGAACACGTTCAGCCGGTAGTAGAGATCGGGGCGCAATTGCCCCTGGGCCACGGCTTCGCCTGGATCGCGGTTGGTCGCCGCCAGCACCCGCACGTCCGCTTCCTGCTCGGTGCGCGCTCCCAGCCGCCGGAACTTCCGTTCTTCCAGCACCCGCAGCAGCTTTGCCTGCACCGCGGGCGGCATCTCGCCCAGCTCGTCCAGCAGCAGAGTGCCGCCATTGGCCAGTTCAAAGCAGCCTGCCCGCCGCTCCGCCGCGCCGGTAAAGGCGCCCTTCTCGTGGCCAAAGATTTCGCTCTCGATCAGCGTCTCCGGAATCGCCGCGCAGTTCACGGCCACAAACGGATTCGTCTTGCGCGGGCTCAGGTCGTGCAGCGTGCGCGCCACCAGTTCCTTGCCGGTGCCGCTTTCGCCGGTAATCAGTACTGAAACGTTGGAGGGCGCAATTTGTTCGATCAGCCCGAATATCTCCCGCATGGGTTTCGAATTGCCCACCAGCGCGCCCAGCACCCCGGTCTCGCGCAGCCTTCGCCGCGTCACTTCCAGCTCAATTTCCGTCTCGCGCTGCCGCGTGGCGTTGGCCAGAATAGTCTTCAGCCGCGTCGCGTCCACCGGCTTCTGCAAAAAGTCGTAAGCCCCCAGCTTCATCGCCTCCACGGCCAGTTGGATGGAGCCCATGGCCGTCAGCACCACCACCGCCAGGTTGGCGTTCAGCCCCGACCCTTCCTCGGTCAGTTTGGTCAACAGGCCAATGCCGTCCAGCCGCGGCATCTTCAGATCGGTCACCACAATCGCCGGGTCCCAGGCCAGCGCCTTCTCCCAGCCCTCCATCCCGTCGCGCGCGGTTTCCGTGCGATATCCCCAGGCGGAGATCAGCTCCGCCAGCCCCATCAGCGCATTGGCTTCGTCTTCGACAATCAGAACCTTGACTGCATTCGGCATATTGGTTTTCGATTCAGCTCGTTCGGAGGACCGGGTGCCCCACCCTCGCCGCGCCGTTGTTTTTGCGGCTAGGGCGGGCTGGCACAAAGCCCGCGTCACAGAACAGGGAATGTGAACTGGAAATTCCTGCTGCTCCCGCAACTTACCTTTCTACCACGCACCAACGCGGCCCCGAGTGCGTTTCGCCAAGGTCAAGAACAATCGCATAAAGAAGTAGTCAAGCCGGAAAGGGAGAAACAAGTGCGGCGGCGTTTCAGATCCGACCGTCAGGCCCATGGATCGCTGCTGCTTCAGTGAGTTCAGATAGTCTCTTTGTCTCTTGCTTCTCGCCGCGCGACAAAAAGATGCGGGTCATGGTCATGACGTTCACCGTCGCAATCGTGCCTTCCAGCGCCGTGCCGCCGATCGATCCGCTCAGAATATTATTGGCCAGCCAAAGAAAAGTGCCCGCCAGCAGCACCAGCCGCATCCGCACGCCGCGCATGAAAAAAAAACCGAGGGTGCCCAGGCACGACCCGATGACAGGGAGCCAGCCCACGCCGTTTTTGGCAAAGACCAGGCCAAATGCCACATTCAAAGCGATAATCACCGCGGCCAAAATCCGAGAGCGCGTCCTCAGTGACGCAAAAGAACGAAAGCCGGCAAGCAGCGAACAGGCCGCCGCTGAAAAATTGCCCAACAAGGAGAAGTGGACGGAGTAAACCAGCGATTGAGTGGCATTCAGTGCTTTGAGCTTGCGATCGCTTTTCTGCAGAAATGCGGATACGCCCACGGCAAATGCAACGTATCCAACGCATTGAGCTGCAGAAAAAAGTTGCACCATTTAGCCTTTGAACTGATTTCGGGATCGGGTTCGCCTTCTTCAAGTATAGAGGCTTTTCGGAATCCCCTGCGACTCAGCGCACGAATCATCCGTTCCGTGCCGGAGCACGCACTTTTCACCCGGTTCGTTCCTGCCCGCGCCCTGAATCGCCAGTCTGCCTACCCGGCGCACACCTTCGCTATCCCGCCTTTTCCGTCAACTCCGCCCACCGAGCATAGAGTGCGTCGTTCTCGTGCTGCGCCTTGTCCAACTCCAGCAGCGCCTCCTGCAGTGCGGCAGCGTTGATCGCGATGTCCGGCCGTTCCACCAGGTCGCGCGCCGCTTCCAGCCGGGCGTCGGACTTCTCCACCAGCCCTTCGATGGCCGCAAACTCTCGGGCTTCCAAATAAGACAGCTTCTTCTTGCCGCTTGTCTCTTCCTGCGCGCGCTGGCCAACGGTCGAGGCGTCCGGCTTGCGCGCCTGCTTGTCTTGGGCCGCGTCGTCCTGTTCCGCCATCCAGTCTTCCCACTGCCCATAGTCGGCAAACCGCCCGGTATGCCCTCGCCCGTCCAGTCCCAGCACGGTAGAGGCCACTGGTTT
>CAVZNE010000207.1:0-3891 GCA_963776445.1 Terriglobales bacterium | reverse complement strand
CTCCCTGTTGCCAGACTGGCTGAGGATAGACCTGGCTGGCGCCGCCGCCAGAGGCCCACAGCCCCGTCCCGCCGCTCGATCCGCTCTCGTTCCACACCACCTCGGGTATGTAGCCGAGCGCTGAGTCGTAGCCTGTCGAGTTCGTTGTCGCCCAGTAGGCCGCGTAGTTCGATCCTTCGTCGAACTGCGTTCCGCCTACGCATGTAGCGTACGGCGAACTGCATAGTCCATTCACCGCCGCAGCCACACCCGATGCAGCCGATCCGGAGGAGCAGCCTGCCGCCCCGGAGTCGCCTGCTGCCACAAACGAACTCATGCCCTGGCTAGCCGCCTGCTCCCACAGGCTGTTATAGAAGGCCAGTTCCGCCGCGCCCATCTGCTGCTCGCAACTGCCATAACTGGTGCTCACCACCGGCGCTAGAGCATGGTTCACAATGTATTGCGCCGACAGGTCCACTCCATCTGTAGTCGCCGTCGACTCGCCCACCACAAACTTCACCGTAGCCGCAGGAGCTACCGCGCCCGACCACTCCACATCCAGGGTCGACTCATCCTGATCGCCCGAAACCAGCCCCGGATCGGCGCCCACCAGGATCACCGCCGGACTATTGGCCGCCAGCCCCGACTCCGCCCGAAAGGCCGACACGTCGCTCAAGTTGATGTTGCTCCTCCCCACGACGGCGATCGAACTGCCCGCTCCGCTCGTCCCCTCGCTATACAGAGGTTTCAGGTTGTAGATGGCCGCGAAATCTGCGGGAAACAGATAATGCGTGCTGCCGCTCGTATACTCCGGCCGAGTCCAGACCGCAGCCGGGGCCCCCAGAGCCCTCCGCCCGGTCATCGCCGGTGCGCGCCGAAAATCGTGCAGTGAGACAATTCCCTCCACAACTCCGGCCAGCGCCGCAGGTATCTGCGGGCTTTCAGAATTCGCGACGTGCATTGCGCCGTCCACCTGATAGTGGTGAAGTTCGGTGTGAAACGTATCCGTCACCTGCCCCGCCGTTCCGGAAAAGACAATGAGCCGGTTGCTGGCCGGTATTTCATCCACTACAAAGCCATGCCTTGCCAGCCACCCGGTAACCTGTGCCATTTCCTGCGCACTCACTCCGAATCGCGTCCCGTATTCTGAAGGCGTCAGCCAGCGGTGATAGAGCGGCGAATGCGGGTCGTGCTGCGCCTCCACCAGCGCATCCAGCGCCGCCTGCTGGCTGGCCGAAGGCTTCAACACCAGCATCATCCGCGCCAGCAGCGAATCCGCACTAACCGGACCACTGTCGAACTCCGCCCGCGCCAAGGGATGTACGTTGCCCTCCATGGTTACGGATTGGCTTTCGTCGATTAGCCGTCCAACCTTATGGGCAGGTGCTTGCGCCAGGACCAGCGCAGAACAACCGGCCAGGGCAAGGGCCGCGCTCCTCCACGGGCGAAATCCAAGCTGATTCAGCATTTTGGCCTTTCATGAGACGAGACTGAGCAACCGGCGCGGATTGGCATCTGCTACCTTTGCTTCTTCTCATCCATCGGCTCAAAATGCCGCTGCCTGAGGTTCGTCGGGCAGGTTCTTGGAGAAACGGGCTAACTTATGTACTTTGAAATCTCTCACCTCTCGCCAGTTTCTCCCTTGCTACCCGCCTGGTTCAGCCACGAGGAGGAACACAGAAGCTCGCGCGCAAACCTCCTCCCCTCCTGTTCGATTGCCACGCAGGGTGACTCCTGCATACATACCGTGATGTGGAACACGAACTTCCCTTCTACCTTCCATGGCACAATGGATATTCTCTGGATTCTGATTTATTTCTAGCGCGGAAGGAATTCTGTCCATGGGAAATCTTTCAGTCGTAGAGTCGTCGCTGACACTGGCAACCGGGCCGCAGGTCAGCACCAACCTCCCGGTTGCCCAGTTGATTGAAACTGCATTGGCGCACGGCGAGGCTCGCCTGGCGGCCAACGGTGCACTGGTAGCTTATACAGGCTCACGCACGGGCCGCAGCCCCAAAGACAAGTTCACCGTGGACGACTCTGTAACCCATGCATTGGTGGACTGGGGAAAGGTGAATCGGCCCTTCTCCGCGGAGCGGTTTGAAGCTCTTTTGGAGCGGGTCACGCTCCACATGCTGGAGCGCAATCGCTTCGTCCAGGATCTCTACTGCGGCGCGGACCCGGCCTACCGTCTGCCCATCCGTGTCATTTCCGAATACGCCTGGCATGCTCTGTTTGTGAATCAGCTCTTTGTCCGGCCGGAGCCTGGCGAACTGGCCACGCACCAGCCGGAGTTCACCGTCATCGCTGCGCCTGAGTTCCTGGCTGTACCCGAGCGCGACGGGACCAACTCCGAGGCGTTCATTATTGCCGACTTCACTCGCAGGATTGTCTTGATCGGCGGCACCAAATACGCCGGCGAAATCAAGAAGTCCATCTTCGGCGTGATGAACTTCCTGGTGCCACAGCGCGACGTGCTGCCCATGCACTGTTCGGCCAATGTTGGCGCGGACGGCAATTCCGCTTTGTTTTTCGGACTTTCCGGCACAGGCAAGACTACTCTGTCAGCCGATCCGGCACGCCGACTGATCGGCGACGACGAACACGGCTGGAGTTCTTCTGGAATCTTCAACTTTGAGGGCGGCTGTTACGCCAAATGCATCGACCTGACGGAAGAGCGGGAGCCGCAAATCTATCGCGCCATCCACTTTGGCTCGGTGCTGGAGAATGTCGTGCTTGACCCAGCGACCAGCCAGCCTGACTATGCGGACTCCCATCTCACCGAGAACTCCCGCGTCGCCTATCCTGTCGATTACATCGAGAATGCAGTCCTCTCCGGAGTGGGAGTGCACCCGCGCAATGTGATGTTTCTGGCTGCCGACGCCTTTGGCGTTCTGCCGCCTATCTCTCGCCTCACCCCAGAGCAGGCCATGTACCACTTCCTCTCCGGCTACACCGCCAAGCTGGCAGGCACAGAAGCAGGCATGGGCCGCGAGCCGGTGCCTGAGTTCTCGGCCTGTTTTGGTTCTCCCTTCCTGCCTCTGGCTCCCCGCGTCTATGCGGAGATGCTGGGCAAACGCCTCATCCAGCACCAGACCGCATGCTGGCTGGTCAATACTGGCTGGAGCGGTGGACGGTTCGGGGTTGGTCAGCGCATGAGCCTCAAACATACACGCGCACTAGTGAATGCCGCCCTCGATGGTCTTCTGGATGGAGTGGAGTTCGTCACTGAGCCCGCTTTTGGGCTGCATATCCCTGTCTCCTGCCCTGGAGTGCCTGCCGAGATCCTCAACCCGCGCAATATGTGGGCCGACAAGGCAGCCTATGACGTGCAAGCCGCCGGCCTGGCCGCACGCTTTCAAGCCAACTTCAAGCAGTTCGACGCACCGGAAATCATTCGCGCCGCCGGTCCGGGAGGCTGCTAGAGCCATCTCTGGGCTCTTTCTTACTTGGGCAGCTCGACGCTAACTGCAATGTACGAATTGCGGCTAACGTGGGGTTGCCCATTTCCTATGGCGCTCAAAATCCTCACTACCAGAGAGCATTAGCCCCACACGCAAAAAGACCATGCCGCAGAGGCATGGTCTTGATTTGCTTGAAATTTATTGCCGGCGATTACCTAATCTCCCACACAGTCACCCATGCAGTACCATCGGCCCAGCGAGGCTTAACTTCCGTGTTCGAGATGGGAACGGGTGATCCCTCGCAGTATAGTCACCGGCAAACTTGAATGGCGCTTGGCGGGTGGTTGCCCGCAGCCGTACCGCAGCATCTACCGTTGTTCCGGATGGTTTCTCCCGGACCTTAGCAGGAATGCGGATGCAATCTGGCGCCAAAACTTGTGTGCCTGAATATTGATGCAACGAAATTGATTGGGTATTACAAGGCTTGCAAGAAGAATGCTTCGCTAAC
>CAVZNE010000206.1:0-3918 GCA_963776445.1 Terriglobales bacterium | reverse complement strand
GAGACGTAGGAGATGCTGGCCATGGGCTGACGGCGCTTCACTTCGTGGCCGATGGCGTGCATCAGGTGGGTCTTGCCCATGCCCACACCGCCATACAGGAAGAGCGGATTGTAGGCCCGCGAGGGCCGCTCGGCCACCGCCAGGGCGGCAGCGCGGGCAAACTGGTTGCCGTTGCCGATGACGAACGCATCGAACGTGTAGCGCGGGTTAAGCTGCGCCGCAGAGTTCCAGTCGAAGCGCTCCTGCTGCGGAGCGGTGCGCCCCTGCCCTGCGGCCGGAGCCGTGGGTGCGTGCGCCGGCACCGGGCCGAATCCGCCGTCCTGGCGCTGCGGCGGGATCGAAGGGTCCTCTTCCGCGGTCACAAAACATACGTCGTCAAACTCCAGCGACTGCAGGTCGATGGCTTCCTGAATCAGGTCGCCGTACTTGTCCCCGATGTGCTGGAACTCAGAGGAGGGCACGCGCACATAGAGCGTGCGGCCCGCCGCGTGGCTGTATCGCGTGGGCTTGAGCCAGGTGTCGAAAGACTGCCGGAGAACCTTTTTTTCCAGGGCTGAAAGAATCTGTAGCCAGGGATTCATAACCGTCGCCGCCGAAATTGCAAATGCCATGGAACATATCCTTGCCTGCGCCGCCTATATAGAGCCGGTACGGTTTGTCCGCGTGATTTGGACAACGGCTCTCTCCTGGCGAAAAGCCAGAGGCTCTTCGTCCACCTGCCAGTGAGAATCTGCCTGGTTGCCGCTGGTTTGCCCTAGAGTCAGACTTCGGGCCAGTGGATTAAAACCCGTACCGTGGGACGCTCGGAAACTTTCTTGAACGGTCCCGATGGTAGCACATTTGGAAGTCGTTGCAATGGTCCATTCACATAACTTTAGTCCACCCTGAATCAGTTGCACCATCCCTGGTGAAACTCCTCGATAATAGTTACTGGAGTCACGTCTCAAGCAGCCCTGATGCGCCTTTTCTCTCTGCCCGCTGTGCAGTTTGATCACTGGTTATTGCGGCGCGGACCAGCCTCTAATCTCCCCCTCGCGTCACTTGGCGCTGGATTCCTGGGCCAACCTGCGATACACTTAGGTCTTGCCGTCAAGGCGCAGATTTTTAGAAGCAAACAGGAGCGCATTTCCATGCCCAAGCGCACATTTCAGCCCAACCGCCGCCACCGTGTGAAAACACACGGGTTCCGCGCGCGCATGAAGACCAAGAGCGGCGCAGCCGTTCTCAGCCGTCGCCGTGCTATCGGCCGCAAGCGCGTTGCCGTAAGCGCCGGCTTCCGCGACTAGTCACTTCCCGCCGTTCTGTTTAAGCCGGAACAGGTTGCCCACGCGATCAATCCGGCTGAGACGCCTTCCGGCAAACCCATGAGCACCCCTTCAAAGCCTGCCCCGGACCAAGCGCTGTGCCGGTCTGAATCCCGGCCGCAGTCGTTGGCGGGGTCGCGCCTGTGCAAGCACGCAGACTATCAGCGCGCCTACAAGGCCAGCCGCAAGCGGCAATCCGCCTCCATGAGCTGGTTTCTCGCCCCCCAGCAGCCTGCCTACCCAGGCGCTGCCGCCCCCTCTGGCCCGCGCGTCGGACTCACCGCCGGAAAAGTGATGGGTAAGGCCCATGAGCGCAATCGCCTGAAGCGCCGCATGCGCGAGGCCCTGCGCCGCCATGTGGACCTGCTGCCCCTGGGCTGCGATCTCATCCTCCATCCCCGCCGCTCTGTTCTCACGCTCGAATTTGCGAAACTTGAGGCCGAGGTGGTGCGTATCCTTTCACAGGCCAAAGCTGACGCGGCGCGATTGGGCACTGTTTCCGCCTCGTCCCCTGTACAGCCCAAGCCGTCTCTATGACCCGTATCCTGCTGGCCCTTCTCGCCTTCTATCGCCGCTGGCTCTCTCCGGCTCTTCACTCGCTGAGCCCGGGCGGAGGCTGCCGTTTTGTGCCCAGTTGCTCGGAATATGCTTCCGTGGCCATTGCCGTGCATGGCCCATTGCGCGGCGTTTGGCTGGCGTTCTGCAGGCTGATGCGCTGCCACCCGTTCTGCCGCGGAGGCCTCGATCCGGTGCCTCCCGCCGGCCCCTCACGCCATTTTCACCACGAACCGTTACCATAGAAGGAGCGGCAGCCAGACGGTCTGCCTCCTCCATACGACAGGAAGTATCCTTTGCCAGAAATTCGCAATCCCAATCTTCAGACGCAGGGTTCCGGCGGCAGCGGCGGCGGTAGCGGCGATATGCGCTCCACGCTGGCTTTCACCCTGCTGATGCTCGTCGTGCTGCTGGGCTATCAATACTTCTTTAAGCCCAAGCCGGCGGCGCCCGCTCCCCAGACCCAGACTCAATCGCAGGCGCAGCAGCCTGCCGCGCAGACCACGGCTGGCCCAGCCCTACCGGGCGCTGCCTCCTCTGGACAGGCGTCCGCGGCCATTCCCGCCGTCACCGCCGCCGCCGAGACCCTCACCACGGTCGAAAACGAGCACTACAAGATTGTCTTCACCAACAAGGGTGGCCTGGCGAAGCAGTGGATCCTGAAGGATTACAAGGACACCGCGGGCCGCACCCTGGACATGGTGCAGCAGCAGGCGGCGGCCCAATTCGGCTTCCCGCTCTCCTTCTATACCTACGAGCCGGCGCTGACCACGCAGTTGAACGGGGCGCTCTATCAGGCCTCGTCGACCGGTCCGGCGCTGTCGCCCACTTCGCTCACGTTCCGCTACGTGGCCAACGGGCTGGACGTGACCAAGACCTTCCGTTTCGACTCGACTTACGTGATTACCATCGAGACGCAGGTCAAGCGCAACGGCTCGCCGGTCCGCGCGCTCATCTCCTGGCCCTCCGGCCTAGGCGATATGGAGGAGTTCCTCCCCTCGTCCACCACCCGCGCCACTGTGCCCACGCCCTCGCAGTTTGCCTGGTCCCTCGACGGCAAGCAGGACAGCGAGACCGCTTCCAAGGTCAAGGGCGAAGCCACACTCGACCAGCCCTACTCCTACGCCGCCATCACCGACCTCTACTTTGCCGCGGCCTTTTTGCCTGACTCGCCGGAACGCACCACGGTGGTCACGCTGCACAAGACCATCGATATTCCCAGCGACCTGAGCGACCCCAACAGCGCCAAAAAGCCGGCTCATGTGCTCGGCCTGGCCGTAGGCGACCAGAGCGGCGTTACCCGCCTGCGCCTGTTTGCCGGTCCCAAGGCCATGGACGTGATGACCTCAACCCACGCCACCGGCGCGGACGGCAAGCCCACCGGACAGTCGCTCGAGCCGCTCATCCAGTTCGGCTGGCTCACCATCATCGCCAAGCCCCTCTACCTGGCCCTGCGCTTCCTCTATGAGCACGGCGTGCCCAACTGGGGCTGGTCCATCATCATCGTCACCGTCATCTTCAATCTCCTTCTGCTGCCCACGCGAATGATGATGATGAAGTCGTCGCTGAAGATGATGCGCATTCAGCCCAAGGTCGAGGCTCTCAAAAAGCGCTACGCCCATCTCAAGGCAACCGACCCCAAGCGGGCCGAGATGAACTCTGAGATGATGCTGCTCTACAAGACAGAGAACGTGAACATGTACGGCGGCTGCCTGCCCATGCTGTTGCAGATGCCCCTGTTCTTTGCCTACTATCGTGTGCTGGCCAACGTGATTGAGCTGCGCCAGGCGCAGTGGTTCTGGCTCCACGATCTCTCGGTGCCCGATCCTCTGCACATCCTGCCCGGCATCATTATCGTCAGCATGTTCCTCATCCAGTACCTCACCCCGTCGCCAGGCATGGACCCCGCACAGCGCCGCATGATGGCCTTCCTCATGCCGGTCATCTTCGGCTTCTCCATGCTGCACTTCGCTTCGGGACTGGCGCTCTACTGGGGCACCGGCAACCTCATCAACCTGGCCATCCAACTGGGAATCAACCAGTCCAGCATCGGCAAGGA
>CAVZNE010000205.1:0-4410 GCA_963776445.1 Terriglobales bacterium | reverse complement strand
ATGAGGGCTGGCCTGTCTTCAATACGGTGCAAGAAGCCGTGGAAAAGACCGGCGCCAACTCGACCATGATCTTTGTTCCGCCGCCGTTTGCCGCGGACGCGATTCTGGAAGCCGAGGACGCGGGCATTGCCCTGATCGTCGCCATCACCGAAGGCATTCCCACGCTCGACATGATCAAGGTGTGGGCCAAGCTGCAAAACTCCAAATCGCGGCTCATCGGCCCCAACTGCCCCGGCGTCATCTCGCCCGGCAAGGCAAAAATCGGCATCATGCCCGGCAACATCCACAAGGAGGGCTCGGTGGGCATCGTCTCCCGCTCGGGCACGCTCACCTACGAGGCCGTGCACCAGTTGACCCAGCGCGGCATTGGCCAGTCAACGGCTATCGGCATCGGCGGCGACCCCATTATTGGCACCACGCACATCGACGCGCTGCGCCTGTTGAACGACGATCCCGAAACCGAAGCCATTATCATGATCGGCGAAATCGGCGGCTCGGCAGAGGAGGCCGCTGCGGAGTTCGTCAGGCAGTACGTGAAGAAGCCGGTGGTGGGCTTTATCGCCGGACAAACCGCTCCTCCGGGCCGCCGCATGGGCCACGCCGGAGCCATCATCAGCGGAGGCCAGGGCACCGCAACCGACAAGATGAAAGCCATGACCGCGGCGGGAATTCATGTGGTCGTTTCGCCCGCGGAGATTGGCGCAACGCTGGCGCGGGTGATCGGGAAAGGGTAGCTATTCGGCAGTGTAGCAAGAACAGAAAGGCCCACGGCCACAGTGGGCTTTTCTGCGTTTCTGGTTATTTTCGAGTTTGAGTAATTTAAAGTGGCACTTTAAAATACTCATTTTCTATTTGCATGAATCGGAGCGATAATCCCCTGAAATATACCGGCAGGCGGCCTATGATGTTGGTGCGATGCTTCCGCAAATTCAGAGAGGCCTTACGACACCTTGCTCTTGTTGATTTCCACTGCGAACTGCTCCACGGTCAACGCCTCGGCTCCCTTGGCCAGAACCGTGAATGCGGGTCCCGTGCGCGATTTGCGGTGCACCACGATACGGCGCGCGGCGCGCTGGCCTACCATGCTGGCCAGTGACAGCATGGGCGCGGCCATTGAGGGCTGCACTGTCTTAGAGGCTTTGGCCTCGACCAGCCAGAAGCGCGCGTTGGGCTGCGGCACCAGGAAATCGATCTCCAAGCCCTGCTGATCGCGGAAGTAGTAGAGTTCCTTTCTCTGGCCCCGGTTGATCTGGCTCTTGAGAATCTCGGAGGCGACAAACCCCTCGAAGATCGACCCCCAAAAGGGCGACCGCTCCAGTTCGGCCTGCGACTGAATGCCAAGCAGATGGCAGGCGAGGCCCGTGTCTCCCCAGTACACCTTGGGCGACTTGACCAGGCGCTTGCCAAAGTTTTCAAAGTACGGCGGAACCAGGATGATCTGGCCGGTGATCTCAAGAATGCGCACCCACTCGGAGATGGTCGGCACGGAAACGCCGAGCGGTGCGGCAAGGTCCGAGCGGTTCAGCATCTGCCCATGGCGGCTGGCCAACAGCGAGAGAAAGCGGCGAAAAGTTGGCAGGTCGCGCACGTTCGAGATGAGACGCACATCGCGCTCGATGTAGGTCTGCAAGTAGGAGGCAAACCACAATTCACGGCCGCGCGGATGCAGCACAACCTCGGGAAAGCCGCCGAGCAACGGATCGGCCTTGGACGTCTCAGACAGGCTGAAAGGCAGCAGCTGCAGGATCGCCGCGCGGCCCGCCATCGACTCGGTAATGCCCTGCATCAGCGGGGCTTCCTGCGAGCCGGTAAAGAACCACTGGCCCATCTTGCGCGGACTGGCATCGACCAGCGTGCGCACGTAGTCCAGCAACTGCGGCGTGTTCTGAATCTCGTCGAAGATGACCGGGGCGCGCAGGCTCTCGATGAAGGCGCGCGGGTCGCGGCGCACGCGGTCCTGAATGTCGGGATCCTCGAGCAGCACATACTGGGCATGGGGAAGGGCGGTGCGCAGGAGGGTGGTTTTGCCGGACCGCCGCGGCCCCGTAATGACCACTGCCGGGAAGCGGCGCAGGGCCGACAGCAGGATGGGAGCGATCTGGCGGACGATCATCGGCATATGAGTATTTTAAGGTAGCACTTAAAATACTCAAGACATATTCTGCATGCATTCCGTTTAAGATGCCGAATATTTCTTGGATGTCACCCTAATATATCAACAAGATAGCCTTATCGAAAACGAATGCGAGGCGCTCCATGCGGAGCGCCTCGCATTCTCATTCAGGTTGTGCTTCTTACCAGATTCGGCAAGGCTTCGGACTCACCATCGCCGCCGTCTTCTTGCAACTGAAGCTTTTGGCAAACTCCGGCAAATCCTGCAGCACGGTGTTGGTGCGGTACTCGTCGGGCGCGTGCGGATCGCCTTGCGCCTGCGAGCGCAACTGCTCGGGCCGCGTCTGCGTGCACCACTGCTGCGCATAGGCGATCCAGAAGCGCTGGTCGGGCGTGTAGCCATCGGTCTGGGCCGTCATGTCAACGTGCGCGGTCTGCGCCTTGTCGAGCCAGGAGACCCACGCCAACCACAAACCGCCCAGGTCGGCCAGATTTTCGCCCAGCGTGAGCTTGCCGTTCAGGTGCACGCCCGGCACCGCTTCGATGGCGTCGTACTGCTTGACCATGCATTCGGCGCGGTCATTGAATTTGGTTTCGTCGTCCTTGGTCCACCAGTTCTTGAGGTTGCCGTCCTTGTCGTACTGGCGGCCTTCGTCGTCGAAGCCGTGGGTCAGCTCGTGGCCAATGGTAGAGCCCATGTCGCCGTAGTTGGCCGCGTCGTCTTCCTTCTCGCTGTAGAAGGGCGGCTGAAAGTAGCCGGCCGGGAAGTTCACGTTGTTCATCTGCGGATCGTAGTAGGCGTTCACGGTGGGCGGCGTCATTTGCCACTCGCCCTTGTCTACCGGCTTGCCGATCTTGGCCAGGTCGCGGGCCTGCTCGAATTCGTGCGCGCGCATCTGGTTGCCCAGGGCGTCACCGCGGACGATTTCAAGCTTGGAGTAATCGCGCCACTTGTCCGGATAGCCGATCTTGTTCATCACGGTGTGCAGCTTTTCCTTGGCCTTGACCTTGGTGGCGGCGCTCATCCAGTCGAGCCCGTCGATGTCCTTGTCCATGGCCTGCTCAATGGCCAGCGTCATCTCCAGCGCGTGCTGTTTGGCCGAGGGTGGAAAGTAGCGCTCCGCATAGACCTGGCCCAGCGCCTCGCCCAGCTCGTGATCAATGCGGCTAGTGCAGCGCTTCCACCGCTCCTGCTGCTTCTCTGCCCCGTTCAGCGTGTGAGAGTAGAAGTTCCAGTTCTCCTGGTCAAAGCTCTCCGGCAGGCTGGTTCCGGCATAGGCGTGCAGCAGGTGCCAGCGCAGATAGGTGCGGATTTGCTCAATCGGGGTGTCGGCCAGCAGAGTGTTGAACTCCGCATAGAACTTCGGCTCCATGTCGTTGGCCTTGCCCGCGGCGGGCGCATGGGCGGCGGCCACGTAGTCGGCCAATTTGAAGTGCGTCAGTTCCTTTGAGAAGGCGGCAACATCCGTGGGGTGATTCAGGTTCTGCGGATCGCGCTGCTCGGTGATGGTGAGCGAGGCCTTGGCCAGACGCGTCTCCAGCGCCAGCACAATCTCCGCGTCCTTGGCAGCCTCTGCCTCCGGCTCTCCGGCCAGCTTGAGGATGTTACGCACGTGGGCGACGTACTGCTGCCGCTGCTCCACGGTCTTGGCGTCGGTACGCGTGTAGTAGTCGCGCTCTGGCAGGCCGAGACCGCCCGCGCCGTAGAAACTGATCACCTGGCTGGCGTCGGCGTAGTCCTGGTTTGAGCCCATGCCGAAGAAGGCGTTCACACCGATTGCGTGCAGGTGAGCCAGCAGCGCAGGCAGGGCCGCAACCGACTTGAGTGCGGCAATGCGGTCCAGCTCCGGCTGCAAGGCCGTCAGGCCCTGCTTGTTTACTGCGGCCGTGTCCATGCAACTGGCGTACTCGTCGCCAATCTTCTGCTGGTTGGCTGTGCGCGTGGCCGAAGGCGCGGCGTTTTCTTCCAGAATTTGCTTCAGGTGCAGCCGGTTCAGCTCAAACAGCTCGGTAAAGCGGCCGTAACGGGTTTGGTCGGCGGGCAGCGGATTACGCTTGAACCAGCCGTTGCAACTGAAGCGATAGAAGTTGTCGCAGGGGTCGATGGTTTTATCCACCAGCGCGGCGTCAAAGACGCGCAGTTCGGGCGAGGCGGCAGCGGGCGGCGCGGTCTGGCCCAGAGCGGAAACGGAAATCAGTCCGGCCGCGGCGACGGCGAGGAGTGCGAGACAGGAACGGACGGGTGCAAAGCTTGTGCGAAACATGCGGAAACTTTAGCAGATTCAGGGCCACTCGGCA
>CAVZNE010000204.1:0-3853 GCA_963776445.1 Terriglobales bacterium | reverse complement strand
GGAAAGCGCAATGCGTTTTGCCTTCGGGTCCACGCTCAATACCTTCACCTTGACGATCTGCCCAGTTTTCACGGCCTCGGACGGCTCCTTGATGAAGCGGTTCGACAGTTCGCTGATGTGAACCAGCCCGTCCTGATGCACGCCGACATCGACGAATGCACCGAACTTGGTCACGTTCGTCACCACGCCCTCAAGAATCATGCCCGGCTGCACATCGGACAGCTCCCGCACTTCGTCGCGGAAGATGGGCGCCACAAACTTGTCGCGCGGATCGCGGCCCGGCTTTTGCAGTTCGGCCAGAATGTCGTTCACCGTGAAGGCGCCGGCCGAAAGCTGGCTACGATCTACTTTTTCAAGAAGCTGCGGCTGCTCGATAAGCTGCTCGACCGTTGCATGCAGCAGCCCGGCAATCTGCTCCACCACCGGGTAGGACTCGGGGTGAACGGCAGTCATATCCAGAGGATTGTCGCCATTGCGGATGCGCAGAAATCCTGCCGCCTGCTCGAAGGACTTGGGACCGATGCCGGCGACTTCAAGAACTTGTTTGCGCGAGCGAAAGGTGCCTTTCTCATTGCGGAAGGTCACGATGTTCTGCGCCGTGCGCTCGGTGATGCCGGCAACAAAGCGCAGCAGCGTCCAGGAGGAAGTATTGAGGTCGACGCCTACCTTGTTGACGCAGCTTTCGATGACCGTTTCGAGCGACTCCTGAAGCTGGCGCTGATCTACGTCGTGTTGATATTGCCCTACGCCGATTGACTTGGGATCGACCTTGACCAGTTCGGAGAGCGGGTCCTGCAAACGGCGGGCAATGGAGATTGCGCCGCGCACGGTCAGGTCGAGATCGGGAAATTCCTGGCGGGCAACGGGGGATGCGGAGTAAACGCTGGCGCCTGATTCACTCACCGTGACGGAAAAGATTTCATCGATATGTTTTTCACGCAGGAAGTCGCGAACGAAGGCATCCGTTTCGCGACCCGCGGTTCCGTTGCCGATGGCGATGGCGCGTACGTTGTGCTTGCGCAGCAGGGCTTCCAGCTTGGGCGTGGCTTCTTCATTTCCGTGTTTCGATGTGTGCAGATAGAACACATCGTGAGCCAGCAGCTTGCCGGTTTCATCCACCACGGCAACCTTGCAGCCGGTGCGCAGGCCGGGATCGATGCCCAGCACACTGATGGGTCCGGCAGGAGGAGCCAGCAGCAGATTGTACAGATTGTCGCGGAAAACCTTGATGGCTTCGGTGTCGGAGCGCTTTTTCAACTCCAGGCGAATCTCGCCCTGAATGGAGGAATTCAGCAGGCGCTTCCAGGCGTCGTCGATGGCTATCTCGAGCTGGTGCGTCCAGTCGCCCCGTTCGCGCAGAACGTGCTTTTGAATAATGCCGACAGCCCGCTCCGGTTCGACTTCAATCAGGAAGTAGAGTATGTTCTCGCCTTCGCCGCGGCGAATGGCCAGCATGCGATGCGAAGGAATCGATTTGACCGGTTCCTTGTACTCGTAATACATCTTGAATTTTTCCTGCTCGTCGACCGCGTCCATGGCCTTTTTGCTGACCACGACGCCTTCGTCAAACACAAGAGCGCGCAGCTCCTTGCGCAGGTCGGCATCTTCGCTGATCCACTCGGCGACAATGTGGCGCGCGCCTTCAAGCGCTTCCTCAATCGTGGCCACGCCCAGTTCCGCATTGACGAAAGCAGCGGCAAACGTGTCCAGCGGCTCTGCGGAATTCTGCTGCGCCCAAAGATATTGCGCCAGCGGCTCCAGGCCCTTTTCGCGGGCGATGGTGGCCTTGGTTCGCCGCTTGGGCTTGTAGGGAAGATACAAATCTTCCAACTCGCTTTTATCGAGCGTGGCTTCGATGCGCGCCTTGAGTTCATCGGTCAGCTTGCCCTGCTCCGCGATGGAGGCCAGGATGGTTGCGCGGCGATCGGCGAGTTCGCGGAAGTAGGCCAGTTTCTCTTCGATGTCGAGAATCTGGACTTCATCCAGATTGCCGGTGGCCTCTTTGCGATAGCGTGCGATAAAGGGCACGGTGCCGCCGTCGTCGAGCAACTCAATCACCGCGACGAGGCCGCGAAGTGGGAGATTCAGGGACTGGGCGATGTGCAGGAGAATTTCAGGAGAGAGGTCTTTTGTGTCTTTCATGATCGGTCTCTGTTCATCGTACATGCCGCTGCGCAGCAGCCGCCGCTGACCCGTTGTGCAAAACGCACAAGGGCCAGAAAGCAGCCGATTCGCTCCCGCCTAGCGGCAGAACGCGGCACCTTCCTGGCCCCTTTGCTTGCAGCAACTTCCGCGAGGGTCGTGCTTTCCCAGGTTCCAAAAGCGGGACCTGGGGCACCCTATCTCTGGGCAGATTGCGTTACGCCAACTCCACCTTCAGCGTGATGCCGATGTCGGAAATCTTCTCCGCGGGCATCTCCACCTTCAGGCAGGCTTCGTCCTGGCTCCATTTCAACTCGCCCTTGGAACCGAGCAGTTCCACCTTGCGAATCTTGCCTGGATTCTGTGCGCTGGCCAGGCCCAGAGACGTCAGCACGGCCTGTTTTTCTGGCCAGCCCATCACGAAAGCGTAGAGCGTGCTGTTCTTCGTGGTGAAGCGCACATCCTCGGCGGTGAGGTCTGTCTGCTTGTCCTCGTTGAAGTTGCCGGCCTTGATCTTAACCTTGGTGGAAGGACCGTCGCCGTAAATCTTCCAGGGGCGCGAGGAGTAAATGCCTTCGCTGTTGACGGCCATCCATGCGGTAATGCCTTCCAGCACCGTCTTCTCTTCAAGGTCGAGTTCGCCGGAGTTGGGCAGCGGAAAATTCAGCAGCAGGTTGCCGTTCTTGCTGACAATATCCACCAGCAGATCGATCACCTTCTTGGGCGATTTATATTTTTCGCCGCGCTTGTAGTGCCACTGGCCGATGCAGGTATCGGTCTGCCATGGATTCTTGGCGATGGCGTCGGCCACGCCGCGCTCATGATCGAGCAGGCAGGTGCCGATGGCGCAGTCCGTATCTTCCTTGCTGTTATATACCGCTTCGGTCACGCCGCCGTGCAACTGCGCACTCACGTTATAAAGATGCGAGACCATCTTCATTCCGTATTCCTCGAAGGGCAGATGGCCGTCGGTGTAGAGCAGGTCGGGCTGATACTTGTCGATGAGGTCGGTCATGCGGTCAAGGTAATGGCGCTTCCACGACTCGGGAATGCCATCGTCGTTCCAATCCAGCTTGTCTACGAAGCGAGCGCAATCCGCGTCGTGATACAAATCCGCAAACTTGGGATCGATGCCGTCATAGGGCGTTCCGGCCAGCGGACCGGTCTTGTCCGCGCCGTGACTCACCGCCCACCACTTGTAACTGATCCACAGATGCTCGCTGACGCCGAAGCGCAAGCCGTTCTTCTCGGCGGCTTTCTTCCACAGGCCGACAATGTCTTTCTTCGGCCCCATGTTCACCGAGTTCCAGCGCGTGTACTTGGAGTCCCACAAGTCGAAGTTGTCGTGGTGCACGCCCATGCTGACGAAGTACTTTGCACCCGCTTTTTTGTACAGGCTCATCAGGTGCTCAGGATCCCACTTGGCGGCCTTCCAGTCGTTCACCAAGTCCTTGTAGCCAACCTTGGAGGGATGCCCGTAGGTCTCCACATGGTAACGGTACTGGTCCGTTCCCTGGATATACATGTTGCGCCCGATGATTCTTGATCTCTTGAAGACTAATCGCGAGGCCAAAGTAGGATGGCTCAGAGTGCGACGCTTGTATCGTGGCGCTTCTTTCCGCGCCCATGCTGATGATAAGGATTCCAGAGAAAATGGAGGTCAAAAGAAGAAGTTCACGACTGGACCACATGGAAGCCGTTGAAAGGTCCA
>CAVZNE010000203.1:0-4275 GCA_963776445.1 Terriglobales bacterium | reverse complement strand
GAAGCTACCTGGAAGTGCAACGGCGTGCCGGGCCACGGCAAAACGATCTGCTGCGCTCCCGAGTAGAGATCGTTTTCGTGGCGGATATCGGTTATCGAAATGGCAATTGAAACCGGATCGAAGACATGCTCTGGATGCAGCAGATGGGCCACGCCGCCGCTGGTACCCACCCACAGAGAGCCGTCGGGCGCCATGCGCAGGGCTCCTTGACTCACATCGTTCCAGATGAGGCCGCTCTCCTGGGTGAGATGACGCCACGAATGGCCGTTCCAGACCATCAGGCCCAAATCGGTTCCCAGCCAGACCCAACCGCGGCGATCCGTGAGGATGGCCAAGGGAGCGAGGGAGCGCAACTCCGTGGGGAATTGCAGTTGGCTGGCCTGCAAGTGATCGCCAGCCGCCGTCATCCGCCAGATGCCGGCTTGTTCGCCGGTAACCCACAGCGCGCCATCCGGGGCGCAGGACACGGCAAGCAGCGATCCCTGCAAAGTGGACATGCCACGGATCGGTGGCGCCGTCCACTGGCCGTCGCGGTAGCGCAGCACGCGGTTGTTGGCCGTGAACCAGATTGTACCGTCGGGCGCTGCACAGGCTGCCTCGACCCTGGTGGACGCTCCCAACAACGCATCCACGGCGGCGACGCGGTGCGGCGCGGCGGCGCCGGCCCCGGCTTCGCGAACATAGATACCCTGGTTGGTGGTAAAAAACACGCGTCCTGACGAATCCTGGATGGCAAAGATGATCTCAGAAGGCAGCCTTGCTGTCTGCACGGTACGGCCGGTCTTGGGATCGATCCGGAGAACTGCGCCGGAGAAGGTGCCGGCCCACAGGGAGCCGTCCTGATCCATGCCCATTGAGCCGACCTGGCCGTAGCTCCACCGGGTTCCTTGAAACAACGGGCCAGATGCACCGCTGCGGGGGTCAATCCAGGCCGGGCCCTTGTCGGTTCCGACAAACACGCGGTCCGGGCGGGAGGCAACGATCGACCAGACTGATGCGGAAGGCAGGCCCTGCCCATTGCCCCAACCGGCCCAGTCCTCGTAGCCGGTCCATTCGTAGAGTCCATCCCCGTGGCTGGCCAGCCACAGATCGCCGGCCGCATCGAAGACCATCCCCATGACGTGACTGGAATGCAGCAAGCCGTTGGCCTGGCCGACAAACTGCCAGCCAGAACCATTCCAGCGGGCAATTCCCTCCTCGGCGGGCGCCAGAATTCGGCCCTCTCGGTCTTCAATCAGCGGGGCGTGGCCATACAAGCTCTCCGGGTCGGAGCCGGGAATATTGCGGCTGACAAAGCGCGTTGCTCCCGCCGGGAGGACAAATACATGATCCCGGCCTCCCGCCCAGAGCGTGCCCGTGCGATCCTCAATTGCCCCCACCCAGTGATCCGGGGGAAGTCCCTGGTCGCTCCCCCAGCGGGTCACAGCGCCGTCGCGTGGTTGGCCGGGAGCGCGAGTTTCGCCATCCAGCCAGGAACAGAGTTGTTTGCCGCATCCAATCCAGACGCGGGAGCCACTGGAACGCTGGTTCACGACGCTCACACTGGAGACTTGCCCCAAATCCGGAATCTCTGCCAGCAAGCGTGCGCTCAACACGGGCAGAAAGCTGAGGATCCTGCCGTCGGCATCGTGCTCCAAGCGGTAGATCTGGCGATTGTCCACGACCAGCAGATGGCCGGCATCCTCGACCGCGATGCGGTTCGGACCGAGGAAGTGGATCGGATTCTGTCCGGCGGGAAGGAAACGCTGGCCATCCCAGCGGTATAGATTCTCGCCGGTGCCCACCCAGACTGTGCCGCTTGGGTCCGCAACAACGTCCTGAACGTCGAGTTCCGCGATGCCCTGCTCCCGGCCAAACCGCTGGAAGCCGGAACCTATAAAACGGTAGACGCCGTTCTCGGTGGCCACCCACAGAAATCCGTCGCGGTCTCGAGCCAGCGCATTGACCGCAAGGTTCTTGAGCCCTTCAGCCTGACGGTAGGCGCGAAAGACATATTGCTGCGCCTGGAGGGCTGAAGAAAGCGCCAACATACAGGCAAGGGCCCGAACTGAACGGAATCGTAACAAACTCACCTTTACGCGAAATCAATCTTGCGATGATCGCCTCTGGGCTGCTCTGACGGCTCAAGCGAAATCAATTGTATAGTACTGTTTAATTTACATCCGCAGGACATGAATGCGGCAATCTTCCTTGCTGGGAGAGATTACCGCATCGTTATTTAGGTAACCTCTGAACAAGCGCCTGATCCAAGAAAACCGTTTCACAGGGGCTAAAGCCCGCGTTGATTATGCGGGCTTTAGCGGCACGGCTGAAGCCGTGCCCTTTCAAAGAATGGTTTATTCAGAGCTTCCCTCAAGCCCGCCACCATTTTGTGCTACTTACGGCACGACTCGAGTCGCGCCCTTTCAAAACATCAACGTATTCAGAGGTTCCTTAGGTAATTTAAAGACCAGCCGTGGTTCCAGTTCTATAACTGTCCGGCGTGTTCCAGGGCCTCAAGCAGGGCCTCCGCGCTGCACACCGGCGGGAAACAGGCGCGGCCCCGGCAGATTAGCGCCCACGCCGTGCCCCCGGCCGGAGCAGGAACCTGGAGCAGGGTTTCAGCCAGCGCCTCGGGAAGTCCTCCTGGAACCAGCCGGGACGGGGCAATCCGCACCACCGTTTTGTTGATGGCGAAGCGGGCTACGGCCATGGCCTCAAGACGGTCGGCTTCGACACCGGAACCGACCACCACCACCTGCACCGGATCGAGCAGGAACCGTTCCAGCGCCAGCCCGTAACTGCCGGCGTAGAGGCCGAAGTGGGCGACGATCCCGGCAAAGGAGGCGAGTGTGTCTTCGGCGATTTCGCGGTACTCCGCGCGGCCGCTCAGGGTTTCAAGGCGCAGCAGAGCCGAGGCGGCGGTAGGGTTGCCGGCCGGCGTAGGCGAGTCCTGCAGCGGCTTGCGGCGCGCGCCCAAGGCGCCCAGGGGAACTTGTCCGCTTTGCGGCGCGGCGGCATCGAAGAACGCTCCCGCGACACGGTCGTAAAAGCGGGCGATCATGGCGTCGGCCAACTTGACCGCCGCATGGTAAAACTGCATCTCTCCGCTGGCCAGCCAGCCTTCGATGCAGGCGTGCACGGTGAAAGCGTAATCGTCGAGCGTGCCCGGCACTCTATCCGGGGACGGCGCGCCCTGCGGATAGGCGATGACGTGGGTCAGAGCAGCCTCTCCATCCCAGGCTTCGCGGAGCAGCCGGGTGAGGGTGAGCAAGGCAAAGTCACGCGCCGCATCCAGGCGCAGAACCCGCGCGGTTTCAAGGTAGGCGGTCACGGCCATCGCGTTCCAGCCGGTATAGAGAGTGCGGTCGATAAAGGGAGTGGGCCGCTGCTCGCGGGCGGCCAACAACTTGCGCCGCGCTGCTTCCAGAAGCGGGCGCAACTGGTCCTCAGCCTGGCCGGTCTGGGAGGCAAATTCCCTGAGCGTGCGCTTGACATGGAGCACGTTTTTGGCGGGATTGTGGTGCATGTCGCCCAGTTCGCCGATATCCCAATAGCGTGCGGCCAACTCCAGTTCCGCCGGATCGAGAGCTGCGCGCGCTTCAGCCAGGGTCCAGGTAAAGTAATCGCCGTCGTCGTCGAGATTGATGTCGGCATCCTGCGAGGCATAGAAGCCGCCGCGCTCGCGATCCGTCATCCAGGCGTCGAGCCAGGAAACGATCTCGCGCGCCGTCCGCTGAAAATCCTCGCGGACAAAGCTCTGGAAGCCGTGCACATAGTTGCGCAGCAGCTCTGTGTTGTCGTAGAGCATCTTCTCGAAGTGGGGAACGATCCAGTGCTCGTCTACGCTATAGCGGTGGAAGCCGCCGGCCAGTTGGTCATAGACGCCGCCGCGCGCCATTTTTTCAAGGGTAAGAAGGAAAGCCTCGCGGGCCTGGTCGTTGTCGCGATCCATGGCCAGCTCTAGCAACAGGTCCAGCGCGCCGGGATGAGGAAACTTGGGCTGCGCGCCGAAGCCGCCGTTGCGCGGGTCGAACTGACTGAGGGCCGAGCCGGCGATTTTGTCTACCAGTGCCAAAGACAGTTCCGCGCCGCCGCCGGAGAAGCTCTCGTTGTGCTCAATGGCCGCCATGACGCTTGTTGCGGTCTCCAGCGCCTCGTCGCGCTTCTCCCGCCACACCTCAGCCAGCGTCAACAACACACGCCCAAAGCCGGGCCGCCCATAGCGGTCCTCGGGAGGAAGATAGGTGCCGCCAAAGTAGGGCCGCCCGTCGGGGGTAAGAAACGCAGTGAGCG
>CAVZNE010000202.1:0-5593 GCA_963776445.1 Terriglobales bacterium | reverse complement strand
GATCGGAGCTTTCGGCGCAATACGCGCTCAGCCTTTTCTCCGAGCTGCAATTGCAGCTTCTTGTCGCGACTCCCCTGCAGAAGATTCACGTCATCGAACCGTTTGTGCGCAGCGTGGGTTTTGTTCAGAATGAAGATGGCCGCTCCTCCAAGCTGCGCAACCTTTCCATTGAGGAATACCGTGCGGAGAAAGCACGCCATGAGACCAATGCGGCCACCATTCGGGAAGCCGAAGAGCGGACTGAAGCAGCGATGATCGAGGAGTGAGACGATGCGTGAAGCGTCTTCCTGGACGATGCCGGACGATCTTATTGTGCAGGTCGAGAGACTCTGGGAACGTGGCGAAATACTCTCTTCCTTTGTTTCCGGCGAGGCCATGTTTCCGCGCCGACTGGTGCTGAAATCCCCCTCTGCGTCCGATCTGCGCGACCGCTTCGGTGAAGTAGGTGCGTGGATTCAGAAGATTCGCCAGACACCCTGCTGCCGGATCGTGATGCGCGAAGTCAGGCATCGGGTCATGGGCGCCAATTTTCTTCCGGACGAGATCTGGATCGATAGCGTCGAAGACGCATTGAAGCTGATCGCCAAGCAGAAGGAAGCCAACCGCTTTCTTGACCTCCTCAATGCCACGCACCAGCGTCAGCCGATCTTGGCCGAATGGCTTGCGCGGCATCCGCTGCGCGCCCTGGAGCACTACGCGGAATGGGAGCGATTTCTCGAAATCACCGCATGGATGCAAACACATCCACTGCCCAGGCTCTATTTGCGCCAGGTTGACATCCCTGGGGCGCATTCCAAATTCATCGAGGCGCATCGCGGCATACTGACAGAGCTATTCGACATCGTGCTGCCGTCAAATGCCATCGACGACACCGCAACCGGCGCCAGTCAATTCGAGAAGCGGTATGGTTTTCTCGGCAAGGCGCAGCGGATTCGGTTTCGCCTCCTCGATCCGCACATCACGGTTTTGCCCGGCGCTTCCAGTCCGGATCTGTCCTTGGACGCCAAGAGCTTTGCGGAGATCGATCCCGGCATTTCTCGCGTCTTCATTACAGAAAACGAGATCAATTACCTGGCCTTTCCCAATGCGGAGAACAGCATGGTGCTCTTTGGTGCGGGATACGGCTTCGAGATGCTGCGCGGCGTTGAGTGGCTATCAAAATCCACCATTTACTATTGGGGAGACATCGATACGCACGGCTTCGCCATTCTGGATCAATTGCGTGGACAACTGGACTGCGTACAGTCCTTGCTCATGGATCGCGAGACCTTGTTTGCCTTTCAGTCGCAATGGGGGAGAGAAGAGAAGCAGGCCATGCACGATTTGGCGCGCCTGACGCCGCGCGAACGAGAACTCTATGACGCACTTCGAGAAAACCGTATCCAAATGAATTTGCGTCTTGAGCAGGAGAGAATCGGTTATAGCCGGGTAAAAGAGGCCATTCGCGCGCTAGTGTAGTTACGCAGGAGATTCTCAGTATGAGCCAGAACATGCAAGTCATCTCCGCAGCATCCGCGGGGACCGTCCAACTCGGAGACTGCACAGTCAACCGCCTGGGATTCGGCGCGATGCGCATAACAGGCAAAGGGGTATGGGGACCGCCAGAGGATCGCAATGCGGCGCTGGCAACGCTGCGGCGTGCTGTAGAGCTTGAGGTGAACTTCATCGACACCGCTGACTCGTATGGTCCGTATATCTCCGAGGAACTGATCGCGGAGGCGTTGGCGCCGTATCCGCCGGGCTTGGTGATTGCCACGAAGGGTGGGTGGGAGCGAGTAGGCCCCAAACAGTGGGTGCACAATGCCAGCCCAAAGCATTTGGAAGGTGCAGTGGAGGGCAGCCTGGAGAGACTGCGCCTGGACCGTATCGACGTCTACCAACTGCACATTCCTGACCCAGCCGTATCGTTTGATGCGTCAATGGAGACGCTGGCCCGGTTACGCGAACAGGGAAAGATACGGCACATCGGCCTATCGAACGTGACACTGGAGCATCTGGAACGGGCACGGAAGATCGTACCGATTGTCTCCGTGCAGAACCGATACAGCTTCGCCGACCGGGAGTGGGACTATCTGCTGAACCACTGCGAGCGGAACGGAATTGCGTTCATTCCATGGGCGCCGATGGGGCAGAATCGGCAGGCCAACGCGGCGCTGGAAAAGGCCGCGACAGGGCTAGGCGCGACCCCGCTACAGGTGGCGCTGGCTTGGCTTCTACGGCGGTCCAGCGTCATTCTGCCGATTCCTGGAACATCCTCAGTTGCTCACGTGGCGGAGAACGTTGCAGCGGTGGGACTCAGGTTGCCGGACGAGTTGTTCAAAGAGCTGTCGGAGTTGAGCTTCCCACCGGCCAGCCTGCGGTGAAGACGCCCCATCACCCCCCACCTCTCGACTGTCAGGTGGGGGCTCGGTCCTGGCCATCTCCGATGATTCGGCGAGCGTATGGCACGCGTTTCAGTCGAAGGGCCAAACTTGTTCTCCAGCGGCGCGCTTGAACTTGTGGCGCCAGGTCGTCTCATGGAGTCGCATTGAACTTGCGATGGACTCTCGGCAACCCCTTAATATGGATGCACAAAGGTGATTTCCATTATGTGCAACCGGTGTCGTTTGCTGATCCAGACGCTCGCAGCGTTCTTCTGCCTGACCATAAGCTTTGCTCCAATGCCTGGGGCGATGGCGCAGGGTACTCAGCCTGCTTTGGCTACGCAGGCACGCTCTGCGCATTCTGCACAGGTGGCAGAGCACACCATTGCCGCGCTTCTGATCAGCGACATCCACTTCGATCCCTTTCACGACCCTGCCAAGGTGCATGATCTTGTCGTTGGCCCAGTGGCCCAGTGGCGGTCAATCCTTTCAGGCCCATCTTCCCCCAATCAACAGCAGGCGTTTACCGCGCTTGAGCAGAGCTGCCAAGCACGCGGTGTTGACACGCCCTTCGCTCTGCTCCACTCCAGCCTGCAGGCAATGCAGTCGAGGCAACCCAACGCAAAATTCATGACCGTCAGCGGCGACCTGATCGCCCATGCCTTCTCCTGCCGGTTTGCGACACTGGTGCCTGGCGCGACACCGAGCGACTATCAAGCCTTCGTGCTGAAGACTCTGAGCTTTGTCGTGGGGGAACTGCGGGCCGCATTCCCAGGCATGCCTGTCTACGTGGCCTTGGGCAATAACGACACAGGATGCGACGATTATCGTCTCGATGCCGGAAGCGACTTTCTGGCCCAGACAGGCAGGATCGTTGCGGAAGGCCTGCCTCCATCCCAACGGCAACAAACGGTCAAGGAGTTTGGGGAAGGTGGTTACTACGCCGTTATGATGGCAGAGCCGATGCGCGGCACACGCCTCATCGTGGTCAACGACTTGTTTCTGTCGCCCAAGTACAGCACCTGCGCCGGTAAACCCGACTCCGCCGCGGCGAACACGGAAATGACCTGGCTGCAGAAACAGTTGAGCGAGGCTCGGCGACTGGGCCAAAGGGTTTGGATTATGGGGCACATTCCTCCTGGCATCGACCCGTACTCAACTGCCGCAAGATACAGGGATGTTTGCAGAGGGCAGGCGCCTGTCTTGTTTCTGACGCCGGACAAGATGACCGACCTGCTGGTTGAGAATGGCGATGTGGTCCGCCTGGGGATTTTCGCTCACACCCACATGGATGAAATACGCCTCCTGCGGCCAGAAGGAAGCGAACCGCAGGCTGCAGGAGAACATCGTGTTGCGATCAAGATTGTTTCATCCATCTCGCCGGTGGATGGCAATAGGCCGTCCTTCACCGTTGCCCGCGTCAATCCATTCACCGCAGTGCTGCAGGACTATGAGGTGATAGCGGCTTCCAACCAGACCGGCATCGCCGCTACCTGGACCACAGAGTACGACTACGCCCAGGCATTCCATGAAGGGGAGTTTTCGCCTTCGACGGTGGAAGCGCTGATCGGGGAGTTCAAGAGCGATCGTGGCGCGAAGACGGAAGTGAGCAAGGCGTATATTCGCAACTACTTCGTGGGCGATCGTTCCTTCGCGCTGAGTCCATTCTGGCCGCAGTACGCCTGCGCGTTGGAACATTACACCGCCAAGGGATATGCTTCATGCGTTTGCTCCACCGCCACGCACTGATGTGCCTAGGAACCTGTTGGGTCTCACCGCGCAGGGGGTTCCTCACGAACTCCTTCCATGGCAAGCGCAATCCTCTTCGATTTCCGATAAACGCTGGCGACCGCAATGGTCCAGCAAGGCACCAGATCGACTCCGGGTACGAGTTTGGTAAAAAAGGACGGCAGAAACTCCCAGTGCCAGCCGAGAAGGTAAACCAGCACGGCTGCAATGCCGAAATCCAGTACGTCATCCGCAGGCGATATGGCACCCTCGACGAAGAGGGGGAAGACGACAAGCTGCAGTGCATCGGCAAGGATGGCCAGCACTATGGCTGCTCGAATGCGCGGACCCGGCGAGATTTTAATGGCGTCGTGAGGCACGTGAGCCTGCTGCTTTCTGTTTGTTCGTTCCCGCCTATTCTACGGCGGGAGCGCTGGCGCACCTTGGCAGCTTGGCGACCGTCTAACTGCAGTCAACCATGCTGGGAATCGATCCAAAGCGCTGTTCGGCAGCTTCTGCGGCACCGCTCCGCCATCGGAACCGCCCTGCCGCTGATCGAATTTCATTCTGATCGGCTTGGCAAAAATCTCTGGAAACAACAATCACGCTGTCGCGGTAGAAACGGTCATGCAAAAGCCTGCTCTTCTGCTATAAACACTGCTCGTCAACATGTTTGTAGCACAAGTGGCTTTGGCTGAATCAGACTTCGCGAATGAGCAGGCCAGGCATCGTCAACCCATTGGGTATGAGCCGCAGGAGCGGCGCTCTCGAAGACGCGGCTGAGCCCGAGCAGCGAGGAATCTGAAAAGGAAGTACAAATCAGCTTCACATGCGGGCTTTGATCACAATCAGCTGTTCATTTCACTGTAAGGTTCACCGTTCCCGTGGCCGTATTCGCGCCAGAAATGCCTGTAATTGTCACGATGTAGATTCCCGGTGTAGTGCCCAAGAGGTCCTTTCCACCAGTGCCTCCGCTAGTTGCATACAATACGCCGCCACATGCAACCCCGCCAGCGAGGGGTACGAAGAGCGCCAACAATCCGAGTATGCGCCGCCAGTTAGGACGCCGGGCAGGCTGACCTAGAAGAAAAATGCAGGCCAGAGTCCCGCCGCCAGCAACATACCATGGAACACTGTGGCGTTTCCGGTCAGTCTGGGTGCTGCTAGTGGCTGCGGTCGTGGTGATGGTAAGAGTTGCGGTCCCTGGCAAGATGCTCGTGATGCTCACTGGGCTGGTCGAGCGGAAGCTTAACTTGGGTAGACTCTCTGCATTCGCCATGCTGCCTGTTATGGCGGCGGATAGTGCAACGCTTCCCGTAAAGCCTCCGCTCGGTATGACAGTTATTGTAGAGGTATTACCGGTAATTGCTCCTGGGGCAACGACAACTGGGGTTCCGGAGATTGTGAAGCCTGGATTGCGGATTGTTACCGTGACTCTGACCGCGGGAGAGCTGGCTGGGGTGTAGTTTGCGTCGCCTCCATAACTAGCAGTCATAGTGTGT
>CAVZNE010000201.1:0-5868 GCA_963776445.1 Terriglobales bacterium | reverse complement strand
TATGTTTATTGTTCCTGAGTTCAGACGTATTGGAGGGGCGGCCGTGGGTGTGTGCTGAAACGATTTACACGCATATCTACGCCGACGCCAAGGCTGGAGGGACATTGTGGAAGCACCTGCCCCGCGCCAAGCGTAAGCGACGGCGGCGCTGTCCCCGCCAAGAGGGCCGCGGACGAGGGCGTATTCCGAACCAGCGAATGATCGGCACCCGTCCGGCCGAGGTGGAGACGCGCCTGAGCGTCGGGCACTGGGAAGGCGACATGATCAACGGGGCGCAGGGCACGGGGAACCTGGCCACGCTGGTGGAACGTAACACGCGCTTTGCGCTGGTCGGGCGCACGGATGGCGGGTTCAATGGCGGGTTTGCTAATAATTTTTCCGACAACACGTTCTCTTACTACAATTCGCCCTATTTGACGGTGGACGATGCTCCTGATGGATCATCTTCGCCGTTTTACATGGATACTGGCCCTCAATATCGTAGCGGTTCCGGCAATCTGGTAAATGGTGCTGCTACCACTTGGGATTTGCTGGAAGCATCCAGCGCCATTTCCAGCGGCCAGGTGCAGCTTGATCCGTCGTTGGCTGCTACTTACGCCAGCCTTGCTGCCGAGTTTGGTGTGGGGCAGAACGCAGGTAGTGCCTATAACCAACTTTACAATTTCGGCACGGTCAGCACCCAACCTTCGACCCTGTAATCGCAGGTCTGAACGGGTTGGTCAGCCGGTAAACGCTGATGGCAGCGTTTTTTGTTGACGCACCGGACATCGCCTTTACCAGCCCGATGCAGCTTGCGGATGTTGTAGGCGGGTGGAAAAAGAAGTAGGCGCGAATTGTCCCGATCGAGCTTTGTGCTTTTCCACCCATCCGCAAAGAACGCGGATGGATGGGGCACACTCTTTCTTGCAGGTATTGAAGAAGAGAACCAGACCCCTTACTCTGGCGGCGGATAGAAGGGCAGCTTGTCGTTCTTCTCGTTGGCGCGGCGGACGGTTATGTCGTCCAGCAGCAGCGCGGGAGCGAGAACCGTCTCCGGCACCTCGCCGAAGTAGTTGGCCACCCATAACTCCTTGCCCGCGGCCTCCACGCCGGAGCGCAGAGCGCGCTGGTCCAGGTCGTCGAGGGTTGCGCCGCGCACCAACTCGCGCTTGCCGTCCTGGCTGATGCGATAAAGCAGGCGCGGGGTCAGTCCGCCGCCCAGCGTTTGCACGGCGTAGACGCTCTTCAGCCCGCGGTCTTTCGCTAAATAGAGCAGCTTGCGGTTCAGTTCGTCGCCGCTGAGGCCTTCGCGCGCAGTCACTTGCAGTACGCCAATAGCCGGGTGAGCCGCTCCGCCAATACCGGCTCGCCCGTGGCCGTTCGACTGCGGAAAGTCGCGCACCGGTTCGCGGCCGATCAGGTAATTTTCCAGCTTGCCCGCGGTGATCAGTTTCACCGCCTGCTCCGGCACGCCCTCGTCGTCCACGTCGTACGCGCCGACGAGTTCCTTGCCGTCAAAGGTCTTGAGGGCGGGATTGTCGACCACGTCCATGAGCTCCGGCAGCACCCGCGCATGGAAGCTGGAGGCGAACGGCCCGTTGGTGCGGGCCTCGGTGCCCAGCTTGGGGCGCGTGGCCGTGACGCCGTCGGCCAGCAACAGGCGCAGCGCATCGGCCGCGGCGTCGGAACTGAGCAACACCGGGCCGTGATATTCCTCTTCGACCAGCGGTGCCTGGCGCAAGTCGGTGAGCGAGGCGATCAGCTCGACCGCGTGCTTTTGAAAGGCCTCGGGCGCGTCCAAATCCTTGAGCGCCGCGCCGGTTGACGCATAGGAGCGGTCCAGCCGCATGCCGTCGGCGGCCTGTGTGCCGACGCCGAAGGCCTCCTGGTAACCGGACTCCGACTTGCGCACAATGACGCCTTCGCTTGAGACCAGCCAGGTGGTCGCGACCCGCGCCTGAAACTGCGCGGTAGAGTACTGCACGTCGTTCTGACTGGCCCTGGCGACGGGGTCGGTCCGGTAGAGGCCGCTGTCGCGCGCCACGCGTTCAGCCCAGGCTGCCTCGTCCAGTTGCAAATGGACCGGCTCGGCCAGCGAGATAACGGGTTTCTCCTGGCTGAAGTCGTCGGCCTGCGGCGGGGTCTGCACCTGCTTGAGCGCGGCCTGTTTCTGCGCAAAGGCGGGCAGCGCGCTCTTGTAGGCCTGATCGGTGGCTGCCCACAGGGCAGAGCGGATGGCGATGGGGTCGTCGTCCAAGGGGATCAGTTGCAGAGCGCCCTCGTTGCGGTTGCCCGAACTGTCGGTTTTGTAGTCGCCCACACGGACGGTGACGCGGGCAATGCGCTGGTGGCTGCGGCCGGAGCCCTCGCTTGCGCCGAACTCGGCCTTGGTCTGGTAGGTTTCCACATCCTCAATGCGGTACTGGATGTAGAACGGCTTCTCGAAGCCCTTCAACTGGAGCTGGGTTTTGCTGCGATCCAGTTCCTGAAGCATGGCCTTGAGGATGGGATCCTTTTCGGCATCGGCGCGGGTGGGCTGGGCGGCGGCGGTGAGGCATGCGCCACCCAGAAGAGCGGCAAGAAGGCCTGTTCCAGCAAAAATCGCAATCGGTCGAATCCGGTTCATCGCGCCTCCTTGGTTGCGGGCGCTTGAGACTCTGCGCCGGGAATGGGCAGGATGGGCGGCCGGGCCGTGCCTTGCGGCTGGCGCTGGGTTTCCATTTCGCTCAGCAGCATGGCCGGGGCCACGGCGCTGACCGGAACCGTGCCCGACTCCGCGCCGCACTCGCCGTTGAACACCTCACTCTTGTCGCTGGTGGCCAGGATGCGCTTCATGGCCGCCAGCGGCGTGCCCACAATGCTGACGCCGCGGACCAGCTCGTCGGGGCGGCCGTCCACGTAAACCCGCCAAACCACCAATGGAACCACGGAGAAGGCCTGCGGCGAACTGCGCGTGGTGACGGCAAAGCCCGAGGATATGTCCTCAAAGTAGAGGCCGAAGGGCTTGCCCTGCTTTTTGGCTTCGTCGATCAACTGCTGGCGCAGAGCCGCGTCGGTCACGCTTTTGGTGGAGGTCACAATCAGGTTGCCCTGGCGTCCGGTGGGCATGCGTCCGGTTTGGGCGCGGCCGTGTCCATTGGAGGCGGCAAAGCTGGCGATGGGCAGGCGCGACATGAGGAAGGTCTTCAAGACGCCGTCCTGGATCAGGTCGACGCGGCGGGCCTTCTGGCCTTCGTCGTCGTACAGATAGTTGCCGCTGAGCCAGGTTTTGCCAAAGGTGGTCAAGGTGGGGTCGTCGGCCACGGAGAGGAAGGCGGGCAGAACCTCCTTGTTCAGCTCCTTGGTAAAGGTCTGGCCTTCTTCGTCGCCGCGCTGGCGCTGGCCCTCAAGCCGGTGGCCCAGCACTTCGTGGAAGAAGACAGCGGCGGCGCGTCCGGAAAGGATGGCCGGGCCGTCGAAGGGCTCGGTGAGCGGGGCCTTGCGCAGTGCTTCCAAACTTTTGCCCAGTTCGCGCATGGCTGTTTCCAGTTCCGCCTGCACGGGCAGGCCGTCGACCGTTTCGGCTTCGAAGGTCTGCGCGCGGAACAGGTCCATGCCGTCCTCGGCGCGGGTCACGGCAAAGACCACCAGGCGCGCCTGCCGGTGCGGCGTGATGACCTGCGAACCCTCGGACGAGGCAAAATAGTCGGTTTCGTTTTGCGCCGAGAGCATGACGACGTTCTGATAGACGTCGGGGAATTCGCGGAAGATTCTGGAGAGCGCCTTGACCCGCTGCTCCCAGGCCGCACGGTCCACGGCCACCACGGGGGCCGGCTTGCCGAGGAAGGTTTGCGGCGCTTCATGGCTGAAGTCGGGAGACGTGTCTTCTTCTTTGGCGCGGACCTGGGCCTCGGTCTTGACCCGCATGTAGTTATCCAGAGCTGTGCCGTAGCCCGCGTTGGTGGCCAGCCACAAACTCCGGCCCAGCGCTTCGCGGTCGTCTGTCAGCGGCAGTTGCAAGCTGCGAACCGCCGTGCCGCGATGGGTTCCGTGCGTGTTGTCCAGCTTGGGCTCGCCGAGGCGGATTTGCACGTCGGCCACCCGCTCGCGATTGGCGGAGCTGTCGACCAGCGCGCCAAACTGCGCCCGGATGGACACCGCGCTGGCATCGCTGACCGCATAACTCAGAAAGTAGGGCGGTAACTGCTTGTCTGCTTCCTGTTTGCCGGGCGCCTGCTTGCCGAGCGACGTAAAGGCGCGGTGCAACTCGGCAGTCATGGCGTCCATCAGCACAGACGTGGACTGTTGCGCACCCGCGGCCATGGGCAAGGCGAGGGCCAGAGCGGCAAAAGCCACGCGGAATCGGCCACGCGCGGCGCTTGGCCTTGCGGCGGCGAAAAAAATATTTGGCATAGGACGGAAAAACTCGTGTAAAAGCATCTGTAACCGGAATTGTCGCAGAGTCCACTCCGTAGAGGAAAATCGCATGACAATTGCACGCCGAATGCTGCTGGCGTTTTGCCTCAGCTTGCTTGTGGCCGGCCTCGCGTCGCGCCTTTGCGTTGCCCAGTCCGACACTCAGCCGGCTCCGTCTCAGCCCGCCGCCACGCAGGCAGCGCCTGCCAACCCGCCGCAGGCTTACTCGCTGCCCAAGGAAAAGCTGGCCAAGGCCATCGCCCTGAGCCGCATCCGCAACATTCTGGGGCTGGTCGGCTCGCTCTGGGGCCTGGCCGTTCTGTGGCTGCTGCTGGCCACTCGCGCCGCCAGCGGAATGGCCGCGTGGCTTGAGCGGCTGGTGAAACAGCGCTGGCTGCAGGGGCTGCTGTTCTTCGCGGCCTTCCTGATCGTTACCACCCTGGCCAGCCTGCCCCTGGATATTTATGGCCAGCACGTTAGCCGCGCCTACAGCATCAGCGTGCAGGGATGGGGCAGCTGGCTCGTCGACCAGTCCAAAGGACTGGGACTCTCGCTGCTGTTTGGCGCGCCCGTTCTGCTGCTTTTCAACTGGATTGTGCGCCGCTGGCCGCGCCGCTACTGGCTGGGGCTCTGGGTGGTCACGCTGCCGCTGCTGGTGCTCACCATCTTTGTTTCGCCGCTGCTGGAGCCTGTCTTCAACAAATTCGAGCCGCTGACCAAAAACAACCCCGTACTGGTCACGGAGCTGGAAAAAGTGGTGGCCCGCACCGGAACCAACATTCCGCCGGAGCGCATGTTCCTGATGAAGGCCAGCCTCAAGACCAACGGCCTAAACGCCTACGTGAGCGGCATCGGCTCCACCAAGCGCATCGTGGTGTGGGATACCACGGCCGGGCGCATTCCCAACGACGAAGTGCAGTACATCTTCGGCCACGAGAGCGGCCACTACGTTCTGAACCACATTCCCAAACAACTGGCCGGCTGGGCGGTCTTTCTGTTCTTTCTTTACTGGGGCTGCGCCGCGTTTGCCGGCTGGCTGGTGCGCCGCTTTGGCGCCGGCTGGCAGGTCGAGTCGCTCTCCAGCCGCGCCGGGTTCATCGCGCTGCTGTTTGCCGTCTCGGTGGGAGGCTTCTTTCTGACGCCGGTCAGCAATGCCTTCAGCCGCCACTTTGAGCACCAGGCTGATGTCTACGGCCAGGAGGCCATTCACGGCATTGTGGCGGACCCGCAGAAGACCGCCGTCGCCGCCTTCAACGCCCTGGGAGAAGCCTGGCTGGAAGACCCCGCGCCCAGCCCCTTCATCGAGTTCTGGACCTTTAACCATCCCTCCGTGCAGCACCGCGCCGACTTTGCCCTGCACTACGATCCGTGGGCGAATGGCGGGCACGGGGAGTTCTTTAGCAAATAGCGGTCAGCCGTCAGCGATCAGCTTTCAGTCCGGCTGTTGCCTGCGACTGATCGATGATGGCTGACGGCTGACGGCTGACGTTACAA
>CAVZNE010000200.1:0-5085 GCA_963776445.1 Terriglobales bacterium | reverse complement strand
CTCCGCCGATCTTCTGCGAACCTGCGCCCATGCCACGCTCCGCTGTCACCTCTCAAGAGTATCGCGTGCGGCAAAGGCTTTTCCCGAGTTGCATAAACTCTAGTCCGCTGCGATAATCCTCACACTCTGCTAACTCACTCTTTTTCCCCATCCAAGAGGCAATTCTTGAGCACAGATATTCCTTCTTTCGCATTCGATCCACCGCCAGTCGCAGAAACCCTCACGGCCACCCGCTCCATTGGTTCCTTCTGGCGCCGTTTCTTTGCCTTCTTCGTCGATAGCCTAATTCTCGGCATCATCGGCTTCACTCTTGGAGCCATTTTCTTCGACACTCTTTCGCAACTGGGTCCGTGGGGAAAGCTGCTTGGCTTTCTCATTGCCGTGCCCTACTTTGCAGTTACGGAAAGCAATGTCGGAGGCGGACGGAGTTTAGGCAAACGCCTGCTCCGTCTGAGGGTGGTCGATGCCCAGGGAAACACGCTGCCTTTTGAGCATTCCTTTGCCCGGTATACAGTGTTCGCTGCCCCATTCTTTTTGAATAAGCTGGCGCTGCCGGTCTCCAAAACTCCGTGGGTGGTCTTTATTCTGCTCGGAGTCATCGTTTTTGGCGTGGGCGGCGCGACGCTCTATCTACTCATATTCAACCGCAATACAAGGCAGGGGCTACATGACCTGGCGGTGGGGAGTTACGTCGTCCGGGCTGGCGATACTGGTCCCGTGGAAACAAAGCCCTTCTGGAAGCCGCATCGGGTAATTGCCGGATCGCTGCTTGTCCTCACACTGGTTGGCGGAGTTTCCATCTATAACAGCCCGTGGTGCAAGTAGCAGAATTCCAGAACGTCCGGCATCGAGGTCTGATGGAGTGGTAGATTCCGGTTGAGCCCAAAGCCAAAGGCGTGCGGGGTTCAACTGTGCCGTTGGGCCAACTCCGGCAGGTGAGCAACAAGAAAAGGCGCAAAAGGAATTGTACAGCCCGGTTTTTCAGCTCCCGCGGGGTTCCCGCGCCCAGCAGTTGGCGCATGATCAGGCTCAGGTTGAAGGCGCTCACATGAGCCAACTGCCGCTTGAGAATGTTCTCTCGTCCGCGCAAGTGGCAGCGCCGCATCCCACCCGTTTCGTAGCAGTGGGCAAAGCTGCGTTCCACCAGTTCACCGCGTCGTTTCAGTAGCCTCTTGCCGTAATCGCCTCGCACCCGCCGCCGGTTCTCATAGACTGCTTGTTGTTCTTCAGCCTTGCCCTGCCAGCGGCGCTTGCCCTTCTGCCGCTTTTCTGGGATGTAACTGCGCACCCCATAGCTCTTCACCCGCTTGAGAGCGGCGCCGCTCAGATAGCCCTTGTCGGCAACCAGCTCTTCGATGCCGCGGATGTTGACCTTCGTATCTTCAGAACGTGACTCGCTCTGACGCACAGCCAACTCGGCTACTGCCATCCCGGCTTCGATCAGCGTCTTATCCATCGTTGCGGTATCGCCCTTGTCAGCGGCCTGCAGAGTCACTGCCACCACCGCGCCCGAGTCCAGATCGACTGCATGTTCCGCCTTGTGGGCCAGGTGCGTGCGGCCGTCCTTCATCTTCGCGATGCGCGCATCCGCGTCGACAGGACTCTTCCACTCCTTGTTCGACGTGCGCTTCTTGCGCTTGCGATCCAATCGCGCCAGGTCCTCGCGCGTCGGCGTCTCGATGCCCGACGCCTTCGCCAGACCAGCCAAAAACTCTTCGTAACTTGCTCCGGTGTCGCGCCGCACGATCGAGCGCATCGCCGCATTGGCCTCCAGTGTGGTCGCGTCGATAGCTACGCGCTTGCCCACGATCAGCCCGCGCCGCGCCAGCATCTCCAACACCCAGGCGAACACGGCCGCGTGCGTATCCAGATCGATCAGCCTCCGGGTGCGCGAAATCGTCGAGTGGTCCGGCGTCTCCTCATCAAGTGCGATACCAACAAAGCGCCGCAGCGCCAACGAATCCGCCAGGCGCCAAGCAATGCCACGCTCGGCCCCGATGCCTTCAAAATACCCGATCAACAGAGAACGAAAGTAGATGCCCGGCGTCATCGACGGGCGGCCGAACTGCGGAGCGTAGAACTTCGCGCAAAGATCTTCGACAAACCTGTCGAAGCCCTCTGCATCCAGCACCGCGTTCAAACGCTCATAAAATGGATGCCCCGGCGCGGTGGCCAACTGCGTGTGCGCCACCCACAAATCTTCTTGCCGCTCTCGATGCTGCCGCCTGCCCATCGCCATGGACAAAGCTTACGAACAAATCCTGTGGATACCGCAAAAATGTTCTGCAAGAGTAGCTGGACTTTAACCACAGGCTGTTAAGCTAAAGACCATGGCCTTCTTCCCTGAATTGCTTCAGGACCTTCAGCTAGTTGAACAAATGGACGGGGTTCAACAGGGAGGAGCATTCCGCACAAATACCTACAAGGTCAGCGGATTGAAAGACAGATCTCTGCAGATCAATGTCTTCTGGTCACAAAAAGTCTGGAGCCCCGCGGAGACCGCCGACAAGGTTGCCAGACTGATTCTCCAGCACGACGGAAAAGTAACGACCTATGACAATCTTACGATTTTAATTACACATGGCTACGACATCGGCATCGCCAGTGGGGCCGTCTCACAATCGTTCACGGGCACACCTGCCGAATGGCACGAGCACCTTTTCGGCGCTTCTCCAACAGAAAGCCCAACTGCGGCAAAGCAGTAGAAATCCCATGATAGAGGGGATAACAGCTGCCCTCTTAGCGTTCCGCGTCCGGGTCGCGGCCGCCGGTCACGACGCTCTTGTGGTGGCGCACATCCGAGCCCTGCACCCAGAAGATCACGTCCTCGGCAATGTTGGTTGCATGGTCGGCCACCCGCTCCAGGCTGCGGCTGATCATCAGCGCATTCAGGGCCTGCGGCGCAATGTGGCTTTCCTCTTCCATCACCTTGGTCAGCGCCTTGTAGGCCGCCTTGTTCATGGCGTCCACGGCGTCGTCCATGCTGAGCACGCTGCGCGCCATTTCGGCATCGCCCTCGATGAAGGCTTGCAGGCACTTGCGCACCATCTCCGAAGACAGCGCCGCCATGCGCGGAATGTCCACCGGCAGATCGGCCACCGCCATCTGCTCCATGTGGCGCACCCGGTCGGCAATGCTCTTGGCCGCGTCGCCCACGCGCTCCAGGTCGGCGTTGATCTTGATCACGCTCAGAATGAAGCGCAGGTCGATGGCCATGGGCTGCTCCATCGCCAGCAAATCCAGGGCTGACTGATCGATATCGCGCTCGAGCCGATTGATAGCCAGCTCGCTCCGGCTCACCAGGTCGCAAATCGACAGATCGCGCACGCGGTAGGCCTCGATGGCGCGCTGAATGGCCTGTTCGGCCAGTCCAGCCATCACCAGAAGCTGCTCCTTCAAATCTTCCAAGCTTTGTTGAAAGCGTATGCGCGTCATCCGAACCTGCCCGTGATGTAATCTTCTGTGCGTTTGTCGCTGGGGTTGGTAAAGATCTTGTGCGTGGAATCGAACTCTACCATCCGGCCGTTTAAAAAGAAACCCGTTTTTTCTGCCACGCGGGCCGCCTGCTGCATGTTATGCGTCACAATCACGATGGTGTACTGCGACTTCAACTGGAAGATCAAGTCCTCAATCTTCGAAGTCGAAACCGGATCGAGCGCCGAGGCCGGCTCGTCCATCAGCAGAACCTCGGGGTCCACGGCCAGGGCGCGCGCAATGCACAAGCGCTGCTGCTGGCCACCGGAGAGGCTTGCGCCCGACTTCTTTTTCAGGTCGTCTTTCACCTCGTCCCACAGGGCCGAGTTTTTGAGCGACCGCTCTACAATTTCGTCGAGCACATGATGGTTGCTGTAGCCGTTCAGCTTGAGCCCCGCGGCCACGTTGTCGTAGATGGACATGGTGGGGAACGGGTTGGGCCGCTGGAAGACCATGCCCACGCGACGGCGAATCTCCACCGGCTTGGCGTCCTTGTAAATGTCCAGGTCGCCGATGCGCACCGTGCCCGTGACCCGCGCAATGGGATTGGTTTCGTGCATGCGATTCAGGCAGCGGACAAAGGTACTTTTGCCGCAACCCGAGGGGCCGATGAGCGCCGTCGCATGGTTGGCCGGTATGTTCAGATTGATGTCCTGCAGCGTGTGATTCGTGCCGTACCACGCATTCAGGGTTGTTACTTCAATGCCGACGCCCACTTAGCTCGCTCCCTTCAAAACGCCGCGGCTGGTCACGTACCGCACCAGGGAAACCGCCAGCACAATCAACACAATCAACACCAGCGCTCCGGCCCACGCCAGGCGATGCCATTCGTCGTAAGGAGAGATGGCATACACATAAATCTGCAGCGGCAAGGCGGCAATCGGCTCGTCCATTCTCGAACTCCAGCCCACATTGCCGAAGGCCGTAAAGATCAAGGGAGCCGTCTCGCCCGCCACGCGCGCAAAGGCCAGCATACAACCTGTGATGATGCCCGGCGAGGCCGTTTTCACGGTAATGGAAAGCACCGACCGCCAGTTGGGCACGCCCAAGGCCAGCGCTGCTTCGCGCACCGCGTTCGGCACCATCAATAACATTTCTTCTGTCGTGCGGCAGACTGTGGGAATCATCATGATGCCCAGCGCCACGCCTCCGGAGAAAGCCGAAAAGTGCCCTTGCGGAACCACTACCAGCGAGTAGACCGCAATGCCCATCACGATGGAAGGAACGCCGTTGAGCACGTCGGCCGTGAAGCGCACCGCATTGGCCAGCTTGGTTCCGCGCCCGAACTCGGCCAGAAAGATGCCGCCGCTGATGCCGATCGGAACGCCGATGAGGCTGCCGACCGCGAGCAAAATGGCCGAACCGACAATGGCGTTGGCCATGCCGCCGCCGGCTACGCCCACCGGTTGCGGAACATCGGTGAAAAAGGCCCAACTGAGCGAACTTGCGCCCTTGTAGATGAGATAGACGAAGATGGCCACAAGCGGCGCCACCACCAGAACGGTGGAAAGCATCGCCAGCCCGGTGGCCGCGCCATCGGTCAGCGACCGGAATCGTGCTCGCAGCTTGTGTTCGTCCCTCACGCTAACCTCTCCCACACTGCACCCTTGC
>CAVZNE010000199.1:0-8180 GCA_963776445.1 Terriglobales bacterium | reverse complement strand
TAGCTGAATTCCTCACTGGTTAGCAAGCGCATGGATTGCAGCGCGCTGCTATCGTTTTGGATGTCCTGTGCCAGCGAATCGAGCATCGCTCCCTTGTACGGGCCGGCCAGCACTTTGCCGGAGATGGAGATGGGAACCAGTTGCCCGCCCACGAAGCCCTGAAAAACCTTGCCAAAGACCGTCGCGATTCCAGTGAGAGCCTTGGAAGGCTTGATCACCCACTTGCCATCCCTGCTCAGCAAGCCCATCCCGCCACTGTCGGTGACTGGCTGAAGGTTGCCTTCTCTGAGCTGCATGGCATATTGCCCCGGATTCACGACGAATCTGCCTTGTTTGTTGATTGTTCCTGTATTCCCTGCGACAGATACTACAGCCAGGCCACCGGTAAACATGGTGACACCGTCGAACTGCGGGTTGATGACGATCTTTCCGGCGGTGTTAATATAGCCCAGTTTGTTGTCGATCCGGACCGCGGCCATGCCCTCGGAAAAATCGGCAACCCAGTTGAACTGGGGTTTAACCGCGAAGTTCCCGCTGCGGTCGATGTAGCCGCATTTACCAGGAGTTACCCCCAGGAAGGATTGTCCACCCGTTGTGCAAACACCGGCGAGACCGCCGGAGAAACCACTTATGCTGGCGGATTGAAAATGGGGTTTGATGACGAAGGTTCCCGCCTTGTTGATAAATCCCCAGCCGCCATCCCCATTCACGGCCGCCAGGCCGCCATGGAAGTCGCCAGCGCCGCTGAATTGCGGATTGATGACATATTGTCCGCTCTTATCGATATAACCAACCAGATTTCCCAACTGGACCCGCGCAAGTCCTTCGATAAAGGGACCGACAGAGCTGAATTGGTTGGGAATCGCCAGTTTTCCACTGTGATCTATAAAGCCCCATTTTCCGTCCTTTTGAACCCCGCAGAAGCCTTCATTGCAGTAGACCGTCTGTCCGAAAACAGGTGTGGCGTCGGCCGCATCCCAGGCAGGCTGTACGAGCACCTTGCCATCCGCGTCCACAAAGCCCACTTTCATGGTCTTTCCATCCGCGCTCAATCCCTGAAACGGATAAATCCCCGGGTCCTGCGCCTTGTAGGCTGGGGCGGGGCGATGAAACCACCACCATGCTACGCCGCCCAGGATAAGGAGCAGAACAGCAAGCGCGTAGACAATTTTTCTGCGCGGCGATGCCGGCTGAGCCGGGGCCGGCGCCACGGCTTCAACCGGAATCGCCAGTGCGGTGGGAGTTTCCGCGGAATGTTCAGCGGCGTCCGCATTCAATGCCGCCCCACATTTTCCGCAAAACTTCCTGCCTTGCGCAACCTCACTTCCACAGTCTGGACAAAACATCGAATTCCTCCTTTCCGCGCGGACTCACCGCGCAGTTTTCCCAAAAGTGGCGATGCTCATTAAACCGCCTGCCGCGATGGAACAAAAGCCAAGTCCCATCAACCAAAGGCCCATGCCAGCTACAGACTGGATCAACGGAATAAAAAGCAACTCGACGATGATCCCAGGCCCACAGAGGGATCCGATCATCACCTGGAAGCCGCTCATCAACAGTTTGCGCGGAGAAGTGGCGCTTCTGGAGAAGTAGAACAGCACACCCGAGGCGATCGCCGCCAACAGGACGAGATAGACTGCTCCCATTAACTTGCCGAGATCTACGCCGGAGAGGCTGACATGATTGAGCTCCGAAGCGCCCAACTGGCCGAGCAGACCGGAGAGTGGGCCCAAATCCGGCGTAGAAATCCAAGGTAAGAAGAAGCCGAAAGCGGCGGCGATCACACCCGCGCCGATAAATCTCTCGCCAAGGGACAAAGACCTCAGGAATGATTTCCCCATCTGCGCGACCTCTGCCGCCGAGGGAGGCGCAGGCTGGGCCTGAATTGGAGCCGCCTGACTGTTTGAGATCGATTTGGGCCGCAGATCCGCTCCGCAAAACTCGCAGAACGAGACGCCGGCAGCATTTTCTTTGTTACAAGCAGTGCAATTCATGGACTGTCTCCTTCCAGGCTGGTTTGTGTCTGCATTGAGTGAACAAAATCATCTCCCTGAGTGAAACCTCCGGCTTGGGGGAGTTCCGGAGAGTCACAGTTCTCCCGTTTCCCGCAGTTGGGAGCGGAAGCGATAGCAGAGGGAGAGAACAGCGCATGATACGCAGGCGGGCGATAGTTGTCAACGATATTACTGAGTAGCTCTAAAGGACTGTGACTCTAGCTCTATTTGCGGGCGGATGGCTCAATCTTGAACTATCCCTGAAGATGTGTTCCCAGGTTGATGGATTGTCAGTGGTGGGCTACCCGACCCGGCCTAACTGGCTGTTACTTGGATGTGGCACTGCCGCGTCCAGTCAAGCAGCCTTTTGTCTCGGGTGCGGCGCGGATGCGGGACCCACGGCAAGGAAGCCGCAGGCCCTGCATCCGCGGGGGTTAGAAGGAGAGTTTGAGCGCCAGTTGGATAAGGCGAGGGTTGTTGACGGTGGAATTTACGGCGCCGAATCCATTCGAGGACGTGATGGTTCCCGATGAATTCACGGAAGCCAAAGCGATGTCGTTCACCGGCATGCCGTACTGTGCGTGATTGAACAGGTTGAAGAACTCGGCGCGGAAGTTCAAACCCATCTCGCGCGGCAGATGGAACTGTTTGATGAGAGAGACGTCGGTGTTGACGAAATCGGGTCCGACGACCGGGACGCGTGACGCATTGCCGAGTTCGCCACCCACATTCACGCCGGCAACAATCTGTCCGGGCGTGGTGAAGCAGGAGGAGTTGATCCACTGGTGCTGGCTGTGGTTGGCGGAGTAGGGGTTGCAGTTGGCGACCTGATTGGGCCGGTTGTAGTTGTAGGAGTCGCCGCCGGAATTGAAGGTAGTGCCCGACGTGTTATTGCTGTCGATCAAGGGAACGGGGAAACCGGAAGAGATTCTTTCGATCAGAGTCAATTGGAGGTTGCCGAGGATGGTGTTGGTCAGGTCATTCCAACTGCTCCCAAACTGTTTCCCGTGGCCGAAGGGCAAATCGTAAATGACACTGCCGGTGAAGCTGTTATCGAGATTGATCTGCGACAAGGCCCAATCCAGGTTTTCCCAGTTGGGAAGCGGGAAATACGGTGCGCTCAACTCCGATCCCAGGCCGTCCGACAGGCCGTTGTCATAGGTTTTGGAGTAGGTGTAGGCAAACAAGGCGTAGAGGCCGTACTTGGGCGTTTTGGTCTCCGCTTTGAGCTGCGCCGAGTTGTAGTGCGTCTTGCCCACATCGCCGAAGAGCAAGACCGCGTTGTAGTTGGGAGGGTTGTAGGGATACACGTAGGGAGCGCCGCTGGGCAGGCAGCCGCGGGTGTAGCCAGAGACCGTACCGCACGCGGAGGGGCTGCCGACGTTGAGGTCGTTGCCGATCACCAGCAGATGGCCGCCGACCGAGCCGGCGTAGCCAGCGGTGAGCAGAACATTTCCCGGCAACTGACGTTCGAGGTTCGCGTTATATTGGTGAACCCTGCCTGGCTGGAAGTTTGTGGGCTGGTAGTAGTAAGTGCCGACGAAGCTGGCCACGTTTTGCGGCGTGGGGAGGGCTAAGAAGCCGCCGGAGGTGGTAGAGACATTTTCGGGGGCCTGTCCGAGGGCGGTGGCGCAGTATGAGGTGGAAAAGGCGCAGCCCGCAGAGTAGGTAGCGGGGAATTGATCGGACTCTCCGAGGTTGGGCGGATTTTGCCAGAGTCCCTGCGCGCCCTGGTTCCAGGACGAATCGTGATAGATGCCAAAGCCGAGGCGCATGACGGTCTTGTCGCTGCCGCGAACCTTCCAGGTGAGGCCAACACGAGGTTCGTAAGCGCCCTTGAACATGTTGATGCCCGCCGATTTGCTGACACCGTTCTGTCCGGCGATCAGCAACTGTCCTCCGGTGGCTGAGGGGATATAGTCCGCCATGCGGTTGTGGGCCTCGGTGATGGGCGTGGTCAAGTCCCAGGCCAGTCCGAGATTGAGGGTGAGCGACGAGGTAGCGCGCCAGTCATCTTCGACGAAGGGCCGAACGATGTTCCATCGGCGGCCGGTGATTGCGCCGTCGTAAGTCTGGTCGTGGATGGCCCCACCGGTAATTCCCATGAGCAGGTCCGCCTCGGGATTGCCGGGGGCCAAACCTGCGCCGGTGAAGTTTCCGAAGGTGCCGATGAGCCAGAAGCCAGATCCAAAGGCTGCTGTGCCGACGTTCATCTGATTGGCGCGGAGATCGATGCCGGTGTGAATCTCATGCTTGCCGCGAATCAGGTCCAGATCGTCTTTGAACGAGTAGATGTTTGTTCCACCCTGGAAGGGAGAGTAGCCGCGATCGCCGAGGGCCCAATAGCCGCTGGTAACTTCAGCGGAAACCAGGCCTTCACTGTATAGAGCACTGGAGTTGGGGGTACCGCTGGCTGAGCAGCCCAGATCGGCGTTGGGAATTCCCAGGATGGCGGACTCGCAGGTGAAGTTACCCGCCGAAGCGATGTAATCGAAGATGCGGTCGTAGCCGAGGGTGGCCTGGTTGAGCGCGCGGGGCGAGAACACGTGGGTCTCGCCAAAGCCGATGTTGCGTGCGTGGTTGATCAGGTTCTCATTGCTGCCGAAGGCATTAGCTTCGGCGAGTCCCGGCGCACCGCCGGGAACAAACGAGGAAGCCTGGTCGTAGCTGAAACGGCCGAAGAAATTGTCTTTGGCGGACAGCGTGTGGTCGAGGCGGGCGTCGAACTTAGTTTCGTTCAGAGTGCGCACGGGCTCACTGACGTAGTTGTAGCCGGAGGCGGAGTTGCCGGAGTTGACAAGATTCGTGGGGTAAATGTTCAGCATCGCCTTCCCTATGGGGTCGATCAGGCTGGCAGGAATCTTGTTGCAGGGAGTGCCTTGGGCCTGTAATCCATTGCTACCGGCAGGCATTGGATTCCCCGCGCCATCGCACTGGAAATAGACATTCGGATAGACACTCGCACTTGTGGATGCGCCAATCATGTTGGGGTTCACAATTTGGATACCGGAAAGAGCATTGCCCCAAGGATCGGCTGAGAAGTCGCCCGAGCGCATGGCCAGCGAAGGCACCAGGCCGGTAAAGGCGATGCCGTGGCGCTGATATTTCTGTTCGGCGTCGACGAAGAAGAAGGTCTTGTTTTTGTGAATGGGTCCGCCAACGGAACCGCCAAACTGGTTGAGGTTGAACTTTTCCGGGGCGGAGGCAAAATAGCTCTTGGCATCGAGATCGGTATTGCGCACAAACTCGAAGAGAGATCCATGAATGTCGTTGGTGCCAGATTTTGTGGTCACCAGCACGGTCGGGCCGGCGCGGGTGCCGTATTCGGCGGAGTAGGTGTAGGTCAAGACCTTGAATTCCTCAATGTCGTCGATGGAGGAAAAAACGCCGATGCCACCCGCGGTCAATTCATTATTGTCGACACCATCCAGCAGCCAGTCGGTGCTGTTGGGGCGGGAGCCTCCGACCGACAAAGAGAAGGAGCCGCGCGCGGCCACCTCGCTGTCGGCGCCCTGGGTGAAAAAGCTGTTGGGATTGGTTTCTGCCGTTGCGCCCGCCGTGAGCGTGGCGAGTTGTACGAAATCGCGGCCATTCAAGGGGAGCTGCGACACCTGCTGCGAGGTGATCACCTGGCCGAGCGATGGATTGGAAGTTTCAACAGCGACCGCTTCACCGGAAACCGCCACCGTGGTGACTACCGTGGCGGGTACGAGGGCAAAGTCGACCTCGCGGCCTTCATCCACCTGGAGGCGCAGGTCCTTCGATTCAGCGCTGCGAAAGCCCGCCATATCGACACGCACGGTGTAGGTGCCGACGGGAAGCAAAGGGATCAGATAGTGTCCGACACTGTCCGTCTTCCCGCTCCGGACCAGGCCGGTACTGTTGGAGGTTGCAAGGACGTCCGCTCCAGGGAGCGCCGAACCAGATTTGTCGAGGACATTGCCGGAGAAGTTTCCTGTAGCCTGGGCCTGCATGGCCCGAGGAATGGTTACCGCGAGAACGCTGACAACTACGAGAAGGAGTATCTTGTGGAGTTTCGTCTTGGCTGAGGTATTCACTGGCACCGGACACTTTGCGCCTGTTAGCGTGCATTTCATATAGTCGGTCCCCTTTTCACAAATCGGCTCAGGCTTTCCTTGCATTGTCTGCGCTTCGCTCGTTTCATAGGCGGGAAGATTTGGCCGGCTGAACGTCAAGGCAACGTCAGACCGGCTCGCAGGCGCCTGAGTATTTGCTGGCGATTCTATCATGAAGTGTCCGCTGCATGGACCGGATGTGCCAAACTGCAGGATTTGTACTTTGAAGAGGCCGGATGCGCATGGGCGTCTGCGGCGGACAAAGCGCAAAACGGCGCCCGCTCGTGCTTCGACAAGGCGCGCTCACCCAAATAGGCAATTTAGAGCGATTCCAGAATAGTTATGCCCCGTTTACCTGGTGCAAGATCGTCGCTCGCTGAGGCTCGCACCGACTTGAGTGGATGGGTTCCGAGGTACACCAAATCTGGAATCGCTATAAGGTGGGGCTGTGCGTGCCTCAGATCCCCAAAGCGGGACCAGAGGCACGCTTTTCCTTGCTCATCGGGGACTGGCCGGCCCGGTTCTGAGCTGGAAAAGGGGTAGCGGGAGGTTACTTCTGCTCCTTGTCGAAGGGCTGCTTTTCGGTGATGCGGGGGCGGTTTTCGGCCTTGAGGGTTTGGGAGACCTGCTCGACTTCGCGGAAGACGCGGAGCAGGTTGCCGCCCAGGATCTTGCGGCAGTCGTCAGCGGAGTAGCCGCGGGCCATGAGGGCGGCGGTGATTTTGGGCAGGTCGGCAGGGGAGTCGAGGCCCTCGGGAAGCTGGCCGTCGACGCCGTCGAAGTCCGAGCCCAGGCCGACGTGATCGATGCCGGCCACCTTGGCGATGTAGTCGATGTGATCGATGAGGATGGAGAGCGGCGGGCGCGGGATGCGGTCGGCGTACTGGCGCTGGAGCTTGTCGATTTCGCTGTAGGGAACGGGCTTGCCTTCGGCTTTGGCCTTGTCTTTGAGGGCCTGGACGGCCTTGTCGGCCTCAGGCTTGATGGCCTTTTGCGCGTCGCGCCAGCTCTGGGAGAGGAAACCGCTGAAGAAGTTGACCTGGACGACGCCGCCCTTGGACTCGGGTCCGCCGGAGTTGGCCACGGCGCGGAGCATGGTGTCGGTCATGTTGCGGGGAGCGTCGCAAAGGGCGCGGGCGTCGGAGTGGGAGGCGATGACCGGGGCGCGGCTGATGATGATGGCGCGGTAGAAGGTGCGGTCGGAGACGTGGGAGATATCGACCATCATGCCCAGGCGGTTCATCTCGTAGACCACGTCCTTGCCGAATTCGCTGAGGCCTTCGGCGGTGTGGGGGACGGATTTGTCGTCGATGTCGCCGGAACTGTCGGCCCATCCGTTGGAGTTGGACCAGGTGAGGGTCATGTAGCGCACGCCGAGGGCGTAGTACTGGCGCAGCAGCGGGATGGAATCCTCAATGGAGTGGCCGCCCTCGATGCCCATGAGCGCGGCGAACTTGTGGTCGCGGTGGGCCTGCTCAATGCCGGCCGGCGAGGTGACGAACTCGATCTGATCGGGATGCCTGGCGACCTGCTGCTTGACCGCATCAATCAGTTCGAGGGTGCGGTGGGCGAAGTGGTCCTTGTACTGCTCCGGGTCAACCCAGATGGAGAAGAACTCCGCACCGAGATTGCCTTTGTGGATGGAGTCAAGGTTGAGATTGCCGCCGTTGAGTGGATCGGCGAGGTCGAAGTGCTCATCGACAAAGCGCTGGGGCGTGTCGGCGTGGGTGTCAATGACAAGGGCGGAGCGATGGACCCCTTCGGGGCTTTGCGATTTTGACATGGTTTTGGGGGTGTGAGAGGCCTGGGTTTGGGCGTACGTCAGGGCGGGGACGAGGGCAAGCAGAAGAGCGAGCGGGAGGCGGGTACGCATAGGCTTGGGGACAAGTATAGACCGGCGGCTGCCACCTGCGGTGGGGCTGGCGTTGCGTTGATCTGGTTCATGCGCGCCCACCCATCCGCAAAGTGCGCGGATGGATGGGGCACCGAGTGATCAGCTTCCCCCACTTGTCCGGGACGGCGGCTAGAAGTCGTCCGCTTCTTCGACTGCGGGCAGGACGTCGTTGTCGTTGGCGATCCAGACATACAGGGTAGGTAGCAGGAAGACGCC
>CAVZNE010000198.1:0-6961 GCA_963776445.1 Terriglobales bacterium | reverse complement strand
TGCATAGTCGGCAAAGCGGACCACTTCGTCGCGCTGGTAGTGGTGGCCGAGCAGAAGGGTGGTCGCGCCGAGCTTGGCGCGCGCTGCGGCGATACGCGCGTCCATGGTGTGATCCGGAAGCGCCAGGTAGTTTTCAAGGCTGCAACCGTTGCCAGCCTCCGGCGAGGCCGCCGCATCATCGTCAAGAACCAGGTTCACTCTACTCCGCCTTCAGCCCAGGCTCGTCTCCATCGTTTCGGGACGCCGGACGGGGATGTTGAAAGCTAACGCGGCCGCAGCGGATGCACTGACCCTTCTGAACAGAGGCCCCCATCCACGGGGATGTTGCAGCCCTTTCACATGAATGGAGCCGGTCAACAGGCGCTCGGAATTACGAAAAATCCGGCGCTCGAAAAACCACATCCATCGCCCCCTAGTGTAACGCAGGCGTAACAAACGGCCCAAGAGATCGCGCCTGGGGCGGGGTGCACAAGCGGAAAGCATGGCGGCCTTTGCCGGATATGCACCGCTAGTGGACAGTGGTGCGCAGAACAGGGGCAGATCTGAGGCTGGGAGAATGACGGGACACAACAGCTTGAACTCCGGTCGGTCGCAGCTGCTCAATGGCCCGGCAGAGATTCTCTCCCACCAGTCTGCCCACGCGCGCGTGCCCCAGGGAACTCAAATGAGCCGGGTCGGAAAAATTGGCCCAAAAGGCGTAGCCGCGCCCGTAGGACTCAAGCATTCCAAAGGTGTTTACATACACGCAGCCATGTATTTGGGCTGCTGACGCAAAGATCGGTTCCGCCTGAAGGCGGCAGGCGCGCACCAACGGGTCTGGACAGGAAAACGGACTGAGCAGGAAGACTCTGCGCAGCGGAAGCAATTGCAGACTGGAGAGAAGCGAGTCGAGAGCCTCGGCAATCGCGGCAGGATTGAATACTTTCTTCTCTTTCCCCAGCGCGCTGAACAGGAAGTCCAGGACGCCTCTGCGCGCGAAGCTGAACCGGGTGCGCCATGCCGGCTGGTAGAACTTGTCCGGTTCCGGTACGAATTGCACCGCGTTGGGAAAGCCAGAACCACGTTTGTGACTGTGGTGCAAGTGGAGAATCTTGCGGAACTGCGGGAGGGTCTCATAGTGGCCAAGCTGCAGTACGAGGAATTCCGTTTTCTGCCTGCGGCATGCGTCCACCAGCAGCGGGGCTGCGTGGAGATTCAAGTAGCTGAGGACGTTGGGAGTATCAGCGCCGTGATCTGGAATGGAGTGCAGGGCCACACTGGAGAGCGAAAGTCCCTCTCCGACCGGGTAGCCGGTGACGTGGCAACCGCCGGCAAAGAGAATATGCGGAGATGCCGACAAGTCAGAACCCGCAGAAGCCCTTAAAACCCGGCTTGCGGAAGGATAGTTCTGTACGGTCGAAGGCCCATTTACTGCTTGAAGTAAGTCCATCACCATTCCCAGTGCAATTGCGCGCCCAAAAGACAGACCCGCAATTTAAAAACGATCCAAAGAAGCATTGATCAAGAGAACCTCCCGGGTTTCTGAATTCTCTCGTGCTCACTCCGGCTTTCTCGCCGTTTGGTCTACGAGCCCTACCTCGAAAATGCCCGGCCTACCGAAAGCAATGCCAGCAATTGATGGAAGCGAATGACGCCAGCATGAGACCCCTGCAAAAAGATGAACTGACAGTCCCATGTAATCAGACGCGCAACATCGCGCATCTGATTACAAGCACTGTTGATTTTTCTCTGCAATGAATGTGTGAAAATAATATGCGCATTCGCGGCCCAGTGCCTGACAGGTTCCGGCGATGAAGCTGAACAGTCAACAGGCCAGATAGCTTTCCTGCAATACAACGCGGGACAGGGCGGCCAACAGTGGCCCGGGAGCTCGCGGTTTGTGAGGGCTGTGGGCGGACGGGTATCATTACTCTTCATGGTGATAGCGCCAACAATACAAGTTGCCAACCTGGGCATGGCCGACTCGCTGATTCTGATGGTGCTGGCGCTGGTGGTCTTCGGACCACGGCGTCTGCCGGAGATCGGCCGCAAGATCGGCAAGCTGATGTACGAGTTCCGCAAAGCGTCGAATGACTTCAAATTCCAGATGGAAGAGGAGTTGCGCAACGCCGAGGATGCCGACCGCCGCAAAAAGGAAGAGGAGCGGCTGCGCGCCCTGGCGCTGACGGCCCCGGCCCCGGCGGCGGATGCAGACGCCGTTTCTCCGGCCCCGGAAGCCGTTCACCTCGACGAGATGAAGGCAGATGCCGAGTCCCCCGCGATCGAAGCTGCCTCGGCATTTACCGAAGCCGAAAGCCCCTATCCCGGCGAGGTCCAGTACCCTTCCGTGCCCTCGGTCGATGTGGAAACCCCGCCGGACCAGAACTATCCCCTCATTCATCCGCCCTCGACCGGCGAGCCAGTGCCGTCCCTGCGGCGCACAGCCCTGGCGGCGCAGGTAAAAGCAGCGGAAGAAACCGGGGATGCCGTCGGCGTCGCGGCCTTCCCGGAAGCGAACGCCGCGCCCGCTATAGTGGCAGAAGCCAACCCGGCAGAACAGAACAGCCCAGTCACGGAGCCTGCAAACAAAGATGCTTGATCCCGCAGACGCAATCGAAAAGGCGCGGGAGGCGGTAACCCAGCGCGCGGACCTCCCCGGCATGAGCCTGATGGAGCATCTGGACGAGTTGCGCAAGCGCATCGTCCGCTCCGCCATCTTTCTGTTTCTGGGCTTCATCGTGGCTTACATCTTCCATGAGAAGCTGTTCGCGCTGGTGCAGGCCCCGCTCAGCAAGATCGGCAAAACGCTGGTCTTTACCCACCCCATGGACCCCCTGAACGTCTACCTGCAGGTGTCGTTGATCGGCGGAGCGATCATCGCCTCGCCCTTCATCCTCTTCCAGGTATGGATGTTCATCGCGCCGGGGCTTTACCAGAAAGAACGGCGCTTTGTGATTCCGTTCATGGCGGCCACGGTGGGCCTGTTTCTGACCGGCGCGGCCTTCGGTTACTTCTGGGTGCTGCCCGGCGCGCTCAAGATTCTGATCGTGGACTTCGGCCACAATTTCACGTCGATGGTCACCATCGAGGAGTACTCGGGCTTCTTTCTGTCGATCATTCTCGGCCTGGGAATCAGCTTTGAGATGCCGATCCTCATCTTCTTCCTGGCCCTGTTCGGCATCGTGAGCCCCAAGTTTCTGTGGAAGAACATCCGCTACGCCATTCTGGCCATTTTTCTGGTGGCGGCCATCATCACACCCAGCCCCGATCCCTGGACCATGTGCATCTACGCCGTGCCCATGATGATGCTTTACCTGATCGGGATCGCCGTGGCCTGGTGGGTGCATCCCTCGCGGCGCAGAGCCAAGGCAGCCAAAGCCAAGGCCAAGGAGGAAGGTAAATGATCTTTTCCTCGTTCTGGAAGAACGCGGGGTTTTGGAAGAGCGCGGCGGCGGGACTAATCCTGCTGGCTCCGCTGGCCGTTCCGGCGCAGCAGCACTTCAACGGCGCAAAGGCATATGAGTATGCCCGGCAGTTTGCGGCCATCGGGCCGCGCTGGCCCACCGGCCCAGGGCACTTGAAGGCCGAAGCCTTCCTGCGCAACCAGTTCAAGCGCGACCAGGTGGAAGAGGACACGTTCACCGCCAACACGCCCATCGGCGCGGTGCCCATGCGCAACTTCATCGTGCGCTTCCCCGGTAAAAAGAACGGCGTGATTGTTCTTTCGACGCACTACGAAACCAACTACTACCTGAAAAACATCAATTTTGTGGGCGCCAACGACGGCGCGTCGACAACCGGCCTGCTGATGGCCATTGCCGACCAGTTGCGCGGCAAAACCCTGGAAGGCTATTCGGTGTGGCTGGTCTTCTTTGACGGCGAAGAGGCGATCCGCAACTGGACCGATTCCGACTCGACCTACGGCAGCCGCCACTTGGCCGCCAAGTGGGGCCGCGACGGCACCCTGGGCCGCATCAAGGCCTTCCTGCTGGCCGACATGATCGGCGACAAGGACCTCGACATTCAGCGCGAATCGCAGTCCACCGGCTGGCTGGTTTCGCTGGTCGGTCAGGCCGCCCACAAGTTCGGCTACGACCGCTACTTTTTTCAAAAAGAAGAACCGGTCAGCGACGATCACCTGCCCTTTGTGCGGCGCGGCGTGCCCTCCATCGACATCATCGACATCGACTACGGCCCCGACGACAGCTACCACCACACCGTGCAGGACACCATGGACAAGATCAGCGCCCACAGCCTGATGATCGACGGCGACGTCTTCCTGGAGACGATCCGGCTGGTGAACCAAAGGTAAGCTGTCAGCCGTCAGCGATCAGCGGTCAGTCCCAGGCTTTCTGACCGAACGTCACATCACAGCGGCAGCCGAAACTGATAGCTGATAGCTGACGGCTGTTCTTCCGGAGCCAACAATGATTGCCGGCGTTTCCTGGGTCTGGTGGGCCGGGTTTCACGTGGTGGTGGCGGCGCTGCTGGCGGCCGACTCGCTGCTGCCCGGCCACCGCCGCAAGACGCGTTTCCCGCAACTTTTTGCCTGGCTGGCAACGGCGGCTCTGGTCGCGGCGGCCACCTGCTTTGCGGTATGGATCGGCATGACCCAGGGGCGGCAGCCGGCGCTCGAGTTCGTGGCCGGCTACGCCATTGAAATGTCCCTCAGCGTCGACAATCTTTTCGTCTTTCTGGTCATCTTTCAGGGCTTCCGCATCGGCACCCAACGCCAGCACATGGCGCTGCTGTGGGGCGTGATGGGCGCCGTGGTGCTGCGCGCGCTATTCATTGCCGCGGGCATTACGCTCATCCGGCGCTTTGAGTGGATCACCTGGATCTTCGGCCTGTTCCTGCTCTATGCCGCGTGGCGGCTGGCCCGCGGCAACTCGACCGACGCCGCCGTTCCCGCGTGGATTCGCAATATGAAACCGGCCGGCGGGTCGCTCTTGCCGGTGATTCTGGCCGTGGAACTGACCGACGTTTTGTTCGCCGTCGACTCCATTCCCGCGGTGCTGGCCATCAGTCACAATCCCTTTGTGGTGTACACGTCGAACATTGCGGCGGTTCTGGGGCTGCGCTCGCTCTACTTTGCTCTGGCCTCGCTGTTGAATCGCTTCCGCTATCTGCACTACGGGCTGGCGGCGCTGCTGGGTTTCGTTGCGCTGAAGATGCTGGGCGCGCACTGGATCGAAGTGCCGATCACGATTTCACTGGCGGTGATGGGGGCGATTCTGACGATTTGCGCGGTGGTCTCCTGGATGGCTTCCGCCAGAGACCAGAGATCAGAGATCGGAGATAGGTAACAAGCCGGATAGTGTCTTCCGTTCCTACTCCCTGTTCCCCCCCCTCGCGTCCCACATTTTCAGCCGCCGCCGCCCCCGCGGTGGCACACTGGATGCATGCCCGATTTCAGCGCCCCGCGGGAAATGCCCACCGTGCTGCTCATTGACGACGACCTGGTCAGCCGCGAGGTCATGGCCACGGTACTCACCATGAGCGGCTATACCGTCCACACCGCGGTGGACGGAGCTGCCTCGCTGGAGCTGCTGGCCAGCGGCCAATGCGTTCCCGGCGTCGTCCTGATGGACGCGCAGATGCCAGGCCTCAGCGGCTCTGAACTGATTGCCCAACTCCACGCCCTCACCCGCGCCGGCATCTTCGCCATCAGCGCCAGCCAGCCGTCCGCCGAGGTGACCGCCGCGGCCGATGGATTCCTGCTCAAGCCCTTCAGCCCCGACGATCTGCGCAAGCTGCTGGAAGCGCACGCGCCGCAGCCTGCTCCTGCCGCTTCGGCTCTCGACCCCGAGGAGCCGGTGGTCGACTCCAAAATCCTCGCCCAATTGCGCGAAATGATGTCCGAGGCCAAGGTGCGCGAGATCTACGCCGCCATCCTCGCCGATCTGGCTACCCGCCAACTGGCTCTCGAAGCGGCCATCGTCCAACGCGATGGCGTCGAGGTCCGCCGCATCGGCCACGCCATCAAGGGCGGCTGCGGTATGGCCGGCGCCGTGCAGATCGCCCGCCTGGGGACGCTGCTCGAAGCCTTGAAACTTGAGGCCGGGGGTGACGATCTGGATAACAGCACCCGCCTGCTCCGCGATTTGCGCACCGCCTCCGCCAACCTGCAGCGTATGCTGGAGGCTGGATTCACGGCATAAGATAACTCCGCGAAAGTTACACTTTGGACAACAGGGGGCAGCCGCAAAAGTGGAACGACCCATCCGAATCGTATTGGCGGACGACCATCCGGTAGTTCGCATCGGTGTGCGCAACATGCTCTCCGAAGGGGAGGGCTTCGATGTGGTTGGCGACGCCTCCGACGGCGACGAAGCCATTACCCAGACCCTGGAACTGGAGCCGGACATTCTGCTGCTGGATGTGCAGATGCCCCGCCTGCCCGGTCTGGAAGCCATGCGCGCCATCATGAACGGCACGCCCACCGTCAAGATTCTGCTCCTGACCTCGACCATCACCACCCAGCAGATCATTGAGGCCCTGCAAATCGGGGCGCGCGGCATTGTGCTCAAAGACGCGCTGGCCGGCCATCTGCAAACCGCCATCCGCACCATCGCCGGCGGCGATTACTGGATCGGCGGCAAGCGCGTGGTCAACCTGGTCTCGGCGCTCCGCGACCTGATGCAACAGGCTGCCGTGCCCCAGCACAAGACCTATGGCCTGACGCCCCGCGAGTTGGAAGTGGTGGGCTGCATCGTGGAAGGCTGCAGCAACCGCGACATCGCCAAGCAGTTCGGCCTGAGCGAAGAAACCGTCAAGCGCCACCTGTCCAACATCTTTGACAAAACCGGCGTCTCCACCCGCCTTGAACTGGCCCTGTTCGCCATTGCCCACCACCTGGTTACACCGGAGTAGGACGAACGCAATAGTTCAGCTCAATTTACGTACAAAAATCCCCCAGCCACGAAAGCGTCTTCGCTGGGGGATTTTCTTTTATCCATCAATCCACTTGTCTGGCTTGCCC
>CAVZNE010000197.1:0-10440 GCA_963776445.1 Terriglobales bacterium | reverse complement strand
TGACGGCTAACCACGAGGTGATCGAGAAGGCATGGGCTTTCGAGACCACACACGATTCGGACGGGGACGGAGTCTACGACAACGTGCAGGGAACGGGCTGGGTGGAGAGCTGGCCAGGCGGGCTGCCGCATCAGGAGGTCTATCTGGCGCTGTTGGACCAGCAGGCCTCGGCCGCCATGGCGCAGTTGGAGACGCTGCTGCAAAGCCCGGAGAAGGCGGCTGCGGCCAGCCAGCGCGCGGGACTCTTGGCGAAGACGATTGAAGCGGAGTATCACGACACAAGTAAATCGTGCTACGCCTTCAGCCGCAATGCGGATGGCTCGCTGGACCGCGCTACGACCGTCTATCCGGCGATTGCGTGGTGGAGCGGGAACTCTGTTCTCTCTCATTCTGACGAATGCCTGCGGCAGTTTGCGGCGCACACGTTGCAGACCGACTGGGGGCTGCGCGACGTCTCGACGGATGAAAAGTTTTATGACGGGATGAGCTATCACCAGGGGTCGGTGTGGCCGCTGTTCACGGGCTGGGCGGCGCTGGCCGAGTACCGCGGCGGGCAGCCGCTGGCGGGCTACCAGATGCTGATGGAGAATGCCAACCTGACGCGCGCGCAGGATTTGGGTGCGGATACGGAGCTGCTTTCAGGCGATTTTTTTGTGCCGTTCGGGCGCAGCACCAGCCATCAGCTTTGGTCGTCGGCCATGGTGATTACGCCCGTGTTGCGCGGGCTGTTCGGGATTGAGATCGACGCGCAGAAGAAGACCATCACCGTGAATCCGCATCTGCCGGCGGGGTGGGAGCGGGCGGAAGTAATGAATCTTGAAATTCCGGGCGGTATTACGTCTCTCAACTTCACACAGAAGAACGGGATACTCGATGTGTACATGAGTCCGACTGAGGGTGATGCGTGGCGACTGCGTTCCGATATGCCAGAGGCAACCTACGGGCCGTTAGAGAGCCACCGCCTACCGAAGGAGATGAAAATACCTCCACACGAAGGGATTCGAATTCCGCTTTCCGCGCTCGATGTTGACCTGTCCCTTAGCGGCTTGAATGTAATTGAAAGTGTTGAGGCAGTGACGCCGGGTTTGTTGCCAACGCCAGGAGCAGAGACTGCCAAGTTCAGGTTCTTGCATACGGACTACGGGGATCGAAAGCTCGTGTTGACCGCCGAAGGACTTGCGGGAAGCACAGGGATGGTGCGGCTTATGCGGCGCGGTCATTTCATTCCGAAGGTGGTCACGGAGCCGAGTTCCGCGCCAGAGGCAAGCGTCTCTTACCGAGCCTGCGACGGCGATGTTTACGCTTGCCCTTCGATGCCGCTGATTCTCAATTTTCCGGCCGGCGAGGGTTGGAAGACGATTACGGTGACGTTGACCTGGTAGGTGGTGCTTTTTTGCGGGCGGGAAAATTCTTCTCGGGTCTCGTTGGATTGGCTTTGTGACAGCCCACCCTAAGCGCAAAAACACAGACGCACTGAGGATGGGGCACGGGGCTTTTGTGCTATTCCTGAGAAGAGCCCAGAAACAGTGAAGGCCCGGCATTGCTGCTGGGCCTTCTGTTTTTGCTATGAACACGCGCGAAATGTGGCAAACTCCGCTAACTCCGCTGATTGCTCAGATGCGCATGGGCATGAGGACGTAGCGGTACTTGTACTCGGCGTCGGGATCTTCGGGGCGCATTTGGCCGGCGGATTGGGAGTCCTTGAACTCCAGGCGCACTTCGCCTTCGTTGCCCATGGCCTTGAGGAAGTCCAGAATATAGCCGGAGTTGAAGCCCACGATGATGGGGTCGCTGGAGTAGGGCGTATCGATGGTGTCTTCGCTCTCGCCGGACTCCGTGGAACTGGAGCTGATTTTTAGCTCGTTGCCTTCCAGCCGCAGCCGGATTGCGCCGGAGCGCTCGTCGGCAAACTGCGCCACGCGCTGGATGGCCGCGGAAAGCTCACTGCACCGCACCACGGCGAACTTGGTGTTGTCGCGAGGCATGACGGCCTCAAAGTTGGGGAACTGCCCGGAGAGCTTGCGGGTGCTCAGGGTGCGATGGCCCACACGGAAAAACAGCGTGTGCTCGTCGTCCGCAAAGTCGACATTTTCGGCTTCTGAGACATTGAGCAACTGCTGGAGTTCCTGCAAGGCCTTGCGAGGAATCAGGACGCGCTTTTCGCCGCTGACGCCTTCAAGGGCCTCGTTGGGCTTTTCGACGAACGAGAGGCGGTGGCCGTCGGTAGCGACCATGGCCAGCGACTCCGCCTTGATGACCAGCAGCGCGCCGTTGAGGGTGTAGCGCGACTCCTCGTTGGAGATGGCGAAGATGGTGCGCGCAATAAGCGTCTTCAGCGCCAGCGCGGGGATGCTGATAGCCGCTATGGAGGGGAACTCGGGAACCTGCGGGTAGTTGGCGCGCGCCATGCCCACCATCTTGGTGTTGGAGCGGCCACTGCGGATTTGCACCCAGTGGTTGTCCAGCAGCTTGATGGAGATTTCGCCCTCGGGCAGCAATTTGATGTAGTCGTAGAGCTTGCGCGCGGGAATGGTGCATGCGCCGGGCTTTTTAACCTTGGCCTCGGTGCTGGTGCGGATCGCCTGGTCGAGATCGGTGGCCGTGATGTTGAGCCGGTCCCCGTCCGCTTCGATGAGAAAGTTCGACAGAATCGGAATGGTGGTTTTGCGTTCCACCACGCTTTGTGTCGCAGTAAGCTCCTTCACCAGGTCCTGGCGGCTTACGGTAATTTCCATCGCTGCCCCCTGCGCGGCCGGCTTTTCCACTTCAATTTCATCGATCGGCATATACCCACCCTCGGTTTGCGGCTACTCGAAAACACTCGATTGAAGCACACACCACGCTGGCCACACTCTACAACACAACTGCGCCCGCACGGAAGTGGCTTTCTTTTCTTCTTCTTGATTGTATTCATTCTGCCCCTGCCAGCGTGCGTGGAAAACAGGGTGATTGTCTGGATTCCCGGTCTGTTTATGCGGGTAAAGCGCGTTTGGACGCCGATTGCCGCACGATGGACGCGGTGGAGAGCTGGATATTGCCGGTGGAGGATATGCGGCAGCGCGCGACGGGTACTTGAGGTTTTAGGAAATAGAGATAGATAGAGAGCAGTAATACCCGTAGTTCACACCGGAAAAGTGGAAAACCTTCCCAAGTGCTTATGAAGGCGGATGTTGGCATGTTGCTCGGTTTTCCAAATCTTGGCTGTGCAAATGAGGAGTTTTGGAAAATCGGATGATGCGCGCCATGAGGCGCCCCTTGTTTCCCACGTCTCCCACAGAGGCTCTGAAAAGGGCTGTGGATAGCCGCAACTTTATGTGTAAAGCGAGGTTTCTTCCGCGTTTGGCAGGCGGTTCAAACGACCCTGGAATTCACAATTGGCCTGCTTTAGAGGGGAAGTGTGCGGATCTCTGGTTGAGTCAAGGCAGTAATGCCTTTTATTGATTTTTAGAGAATCGCTCGGCTGGATTTTTTCGGGTCTGCACGCCAGCGCTATTCCGGCGCATGCGATCTGCGAGGCAGCAGTTTTATAGTTTTCGCGGAATCCGGATTTTTCTGTTGTGTGGAACCAGGCAAGCCGCGACGGGTACTTTTATACAGATAGAAATAGATACATAGGGCAGTAGTACCCGTAGGGATGCAGGAAAAGTGGAAATCCGTCTTAAGTTGCCTGGGTTCATGGTTTTGCTTTGGGTGCGAGTTTTCCAAATCATGGCTGTGCAAATGAGGAGGTTTGGAAAAACAGACTGCGAGCAGGGAAACTGGTCCCAGGTTTCCCACGTCTCCCACAGATGCCTTGAAAAGGGCTGTGTAAACCCGGCACTTTATGTGGGAAGTTAGTCTTTATCCGCTTAGAACAAGGAGCAGGAAAGACCTTGCGATCCACAGAAGACCAAGGTTCCACAGTTTGCACAATGATGGTCAGGGAACCTGTTGAAGTTGTTGCAGGAGGCGGATTCCCATCCTCTGTTCCGGTCTTTCTGATTTCCCATTCCCGTATATTCCCAAAACAAATGTCATTGTTCAGGGCGCTGGTTGCGTTGCATGTCTCCTAGACTTGGTTCAAGGAGTGGGGCTGATGCCGATAGAGATTGCACGTCTCGAAGAGCAACTCATGAGCATGTTTGAGACAGAAGCGCCAGGACGTGAATTTTGCGCGGCAATCTCTGAGCTGGCTAGAACGGGTCGCTTTTCCCTGTTGCGCAATGTGGTGCCAGATCTCGTTTACGACGAACTTTGGGAGCGATATGAGCAGAACCCTGCGGCATTTGTCGCAGGATGGCGCATATTGGCGCAAGAGATGCATAAGGGTTTCATCCAGCACGCCCGCCAGCGGCTTACCTCGTTGAACCGGCTGCAGCAAGCCAGTAGTGGAGCGGTGCCGGTGTGGCAGGAGATTCAGCGCGCACTGGATGGTAGTCAAAACGATTTGCTTCGGGCCGCCATCGCACTGGAATTGCTTGAACTTGTGGAGCCGGCAGTGCTGCGGGCCGGGCACCTGCGGGAGTGTGTGGTGTCCGCGCCGAGTTCCGAGGAGGCAGACCGCTACCTGGACGAAGCCACTCGCTGCTACTTCCTGGGCCTGTTCACGGCCTGTGCGGTCATGTGCCGGTCGGTGCTGGAGGAGGCGATCAAGCAGAAACTGCCTGAGCCGCTCCGACGCCTGCTGCGCAGCCGCTACCGCAACACCGCCACCCTGGGCAATCTTCTGCACGAAGTGAACAACAACCTGATCCTGACAGGCTTCGATGCGGAGTTTCCCGCCTTGGCCAACCGTGTGAACGACGCCGGCAAGAAGGCTGTGCATCAGGGACTGCTCTCGGAAGATGAGGCGCGAACCTGCCTTCAGGACGCCCGTCAGGCGCTGCAACTGCTGCTGTGCGGATGAGCGAATACCACGTTGCCTGAGGCACTGCTTTTATACTGATGATTCGATGTCTTATACAGCAGCGATTGACGAACTGAATGCGATGGTGGCGGAACTCTATACGAGGCCCGGCCAGGCCAGGCGCAAATTCTCGCTTGGCGAGATTCGCGTTTTGCTGGCGGCGCTGGGCGATCCGCAGCTTCGCTTTCCCGCGGTGCTCATCGCCGGAACCAACGGCAAGGGGTCCACGGCGGCGAGCCTGGCCTCGATTCTGACTGCCTCCGGGTTGCGCACCGGGCTTTATACTTCGCCCCACCTGGCGCGCGCCAACGAGCGTATTCGCATGGACGGCGAGGAGATTGCGGACGACGCTTTTGCCGCCCTTTATTTTCGTGTCCACGATGCAGCACAGCAACTGGTGCAGAGCGGCCAGTTGGCGCAGATGCCCAGTTTTTTTGAGGTGCTCACGGCGATGGCGTTTCTTCATTTTGCCCAAGTGGGCGTGGAGATCGCGGTCGTCGAGGTGGGCATGGGAGGACGCCTGGACGCAACCAATATTCTCGATCCGCTGCTCTCGGTGATCACCGACATTTCGCTGGACCATACCGAGTGGCTAGGCTCGACCATCGCCGCCATTAGCAGGGAAAAGGCAGGCATCCTGCGTCCCGGCGGAACGCTGATAACACTGCCGCAGCACCCGGAGGCCAACCAGGTGTTGGGCGAGGAGGCAGCCCGGCTCAGTGTGCGCGGCGTGAGCGCCGCGACCTATATGCCGCTTGACGCTACGGTAGCCGGCCCGTATTCCCTTGAGGTTTTGGGCCAGGCCATTGAGATCGATTCACCGCTGACCGGCGCGCATCAGCATCGCAACCTGGCGCTGGCCATTGCCGCTGCGGTTGAGTTGGCCGGCAAGCCGGGCTTCCCGATTACTCCGGCGAGTATCGAGACCGGCATACGCCAGACCCGTTGGCCGGGCCGATTGGAACATATCCAGAAAGACGGCGTGGAATGGATTCTGGACGTGGCGCACAATCCGGCCGGCGCCTGGGCCCTGCGCGCAGGGTTGAAGGACGCGATCGAGGAAGGCCGGCCGCGGACACTGGTCTTCAGTTGCTTGCGCGACAAGCCTTTGACGGAGATGGCGCAGATTCTGTTTATGCTTTTCGATCAGGTAATTGTTGCGCCCATGCATACTGCCCGCGCTACCGGATTGGACGATCTGTTGGCCGCGGCCAGCGCCACAGGCACACCCGCGATTGGAGTGGAGTCCGTGGCCCAGGCCCTGGAATTGGCGCAGGAACGCGCGCAGGGCGGCGTAATCGTCGTTTCAGGGTCGGTGTACCTGGTGGGCGAGGTGCGCTCCGTGCTGCTGGCTGGAAGAGGAGAACAACCATGAGCAGACGGCCCAATCCAATGCCCTGGTTCTATCGCTGGCGCACCAATCTGATCCAGACGCCATCTTTTGCCTTGGTCACGATTCTGTGCGGTTCGGTTTCGCTGCTGGTTTCGTTCATGGACAAGAGCGGCAGGGTGCAGCACCGCATCGCGCAGGTATGGGCGCGGCTTTGCGTGTGGCTTTCCGGGTCCAAACTCACGGTCCGCGGGGCGGAAAACCTGCGCAAATGCCCGGTTGCCGTATATGCTTCCAACCACACGTCTTACATGGACACGCCGGTCATATTTTCTGCGCTTCCGTTCCAGTTTCGCATCTTGGCGAAGAAGGAATTATGGCCTATCTTCTTCATAGGATGGTACTTAGATAGATCAGGGCAGATTCCGATCGATACCGCGAACCCGCACGCCTCGCTTTCCAGCCTCGGCGTGGGCATTAAGGCTTTGCGCACCGGCATGCCGTTGTTTGTCTTCCCCGAAGGGGGCCGGACCTCGACAGGCGATATGAAGCCTTTCCTCTCTGGCGCGGCTTATCTGGCCATTCGCGCGCAAGTGCCGCTGGTTCCCATCGCACTGAGCGGGGTCTACGATCTGCTGCCCATTCATACCCACCACTTTTATCCGAGCCAACTAACGTTGAGCGTGGGCGAGCCCATTGAGACGACCGGCATGAATATGCGCCAGATCGAGGCGTTGACCGAGCGTTTGCGCGCCGCCGTGGAGGCTCTCATGGAACAGGGGAGCGCCTTGGTCAGCACCTCAGCCGACGAAGCTGAAGCCAACGCAACAGTTTGATTCCAGGTTCGCCAAAAGGCACTTCCGCAGGTCCGGTTCTCTGAGTACACTGTGCTTCTATGTCCATCCACATCGCCATCCCCGAGCCCACAAGCAGCGACACGGCCTACAATCAGCGGTCGCTGCCTGCCTATCTTTTTGCCCTGCATGCAGCGGGTGCATCGGCAGTGATTGTGCCCTTGCATGAGCGGCAGGATCGCGTGGCCAGGCTGCTGGCCGGCGTGCAGGGAATCCTGCTGCCAGGGAGCCGCTACGATATCGACCCGCAAAGATATGGCGAAGATCCAATTCCCGAGTGCAGCGAGGCCGATCCCGGGCGAGCGGCCGTAGACGAGTTGCTGCTGCAGGATGCCTTCAGTTTGCAGAAGCCGATCCTTGCGATTTGTCATGGCGCGCAGACGCTGAACGTCTGGCGGAACGGGTCACTGATTCAGGATTTGAAGACCAGGGTCAATCACCGGCCGGGCCGCGAAGTGATCGCCGCCCACTTGGTTCGCGTTCCGGAAGGTTCCAGGCTGGCCGCGCTTCTGCCGCCGGGCGATTCCCTTGAGGTCCATGTCAACTCCAGCCATCATCAGTCCATTCGCGAAGCCGGAGACAACCTGCTGGTGAGCGCGGTCTCGCCGGAAGACGAAGTGATCGAGGCGGTTGAATTGAAATCTCGGGAACATTTTGTCCTCGGAGTGCAGTGGCATCCGGAGCGGACCTATAGCGTGAGTCCGTTTTCCCGGGCCATCTTTGCGGCTTTTGTGAAAGCCGCAGTGGCCTGGGAGCCAAAGCAAGTTTCTGCGGCCGAGTCGAAAGCATGAGCGAGACCACTGGGATCGCAGGCTTGCGGTTGAACGCGCTTTTGCTAGACGCAGGACAGCCCGGGCTGGAAGATGGCCTGGGCGCTCTCTTTGCCGAATACCTGGCGCTGCTGGTGCGCTGGAATGCCCGCGTGAACCTGACGGCAATTCGCGACGAGGAAGGGATTCTCTCCCGCCATTTTGTGGAGTCGATTGCCTGCGCCCGCGCGTTGCCTGCCGGAATCTCGACGCTGTTGGACTTTGGTTCTGGCGGGGGATTCCCCGGGATCCCCATCGCCCTGTGCCGCCCGGAGATTGCCGTAACCCTGGCGGAGTCGCAAGGCAAGAAGGCGGCGTTTCTGCAAGAGGCCGTCCGGGTGCTGGGGCTCTCCACCAAGGTGCATAGCCAGAGAGCCGAACTGCTCCCCACTCAATTTGATTGCGTGACTTTGCGCGCGGTCGATCGGATGCATGAAGCGGTTTCAGCCGCCAGTCAACTGGTAGCTGAGGGAGGCTGGCTGGCGCCCATGACCACGACCAGCGAGCTTGCAGGAGTGAAGTTGGCGGCGGGAGAGAATTTCACCTGGAGCACTCCAATCGGATTGCCCGGCAGCGACGACCGGATTTTGGCGCTCGGCCAGAAGAAGATTAGTTTGCCAGCTTGATGGTGGCCAAAATACGGAGGGGAGCCAGGTCTCTGCGTTCATGCACCATCAGCCGAATCCCGGCTCCTTCTGCGTAGTGGGGAGCGTCGTCCTGGGCTTTCAGTACGCTCTTGGGGAGTTTGGTAGTCCGGGCAGCCACCATCGCCTTGTCACCCAGGGCGAAGGCCACCCGGAAGCATCCATCGCATGGAGCGAGGTAGACGATGTTCCTCTTTTTGAGCTTCATGCGCAGGGCCCATCCATACTTGGGGGATGTGGAGTTCCACTCCTGCTCGGTAATGCCCTTCTCGACAGCCAGCCAATCCAGGAATTCCTTCCAGATAAGGTCGGATGAGCCGAGAGCAGTGGAGAGTTGCTCACTCGTGGGTTGAGCGGATTTGCCGATAAAGGCATTCGGGATATCCATGGAGTCCTTTCGGTTGAAGTCGTGGGCCCAAGGAGGAATCGAGGAGAATTGTACTTCTACGGTAATAGGGGTACAAGGGCGGTTTTGGGAGTTCATGTGGAGCAGTCGCGATTGTTCCACGTGGAACAATTTGGGAAGCGGTGCCGAAAAGGGAAATGTTCCACGTGGAACAATGCACACCTTGGCCCAAATCGGGCACTTTCCCAATCTGGCACCGTAATGAATGCTGCTCCAAATTACGCACATTGATTGCCCCTGAAAGCAAAAGTTTTCCACTGTTGGCCCCTTTTTGAGCCTGCTTTCCTCTCTCCGCCGCGAACCCCCGGAACCCCTTGCTCTTCAACCCTTTCCTCCCATCCTCACCTCCTCGGCCCAGGACGCTTTCCACAAGTTGGACGCGTTCTCCACAACGCAAGCGCCTATCCATGAACAGGGCTTCCCTTTACTCTTGAAACCCATGGGCAAGATACTCGGCGTCGTCAACCAAAAAGGCGGAGTTGGCAAAACAACCACAGCGATCAACCTGGCAGCATGTCTAGCCCTCGAAGGCCTCAAAATCCTCCTGGTCGACTGCGATCCTCAGGCCAACGCCTCCTCTGGCCTTGGTCTCCAGCGCGACGACAACCGCCATTCCATCTATGACGTACTGATGGGTGACTCCCCTGCCGCGCAGGTCATTCTGCCCACGGAAATCGATCTGCTGTCTCTTCTGCCCGGCTCCAAGAACCTGACCGGCGCCAATATCGAGCTGGCCTCTGCCACCGACCGCGCCCTGCGCCTGCGCCGTGCGCTGGAACCGGTCCAGTGCAACTACGATCTTGTGATTCTGGATTGCCCGCCGGCTCTCGATTTGCTCACTCTGAACGTTCTGTCCGCCGCCAATACCCTTATCGTTCCCATGCAGGCCGAATACTTCGCTCTGGAGGGCATTTCCGAGTTAGTCTCCACCCTGGAACGGGTTCGCGCGGCCTTCAACCCCGCTCTCACCATTGAGGGCGTCCTGCTGACCATGTACGACGACCGCACCAACCTGGCCCAGCAGGTGACCGAAACCCTCCGCGAATATTTCAAGGACCGCCTCTTCAAGACCGTCATCCCGCGCAACGTGCGCCTAGCGGAGGCGCCCAGCTACGGCAAGCCGGTGGCGCTGTACGATGTCCGCTCACGGGGAACCGAGGCGTACTTCGAGCTGGCCGGTGAGTTCCTGGCGCGCAACCACATCGAAAGTCCGCGCGCCAAAGAGCGCAAGGCGAATCCGCCTGCTGTCCGCGAAACCAAAATCCGTTTCTGGCCATACTCCTGATTGCTGTTCCCCTTGCAGGCCGCCGACACGACGCCTGCACCCCAGCAAAACCTCAATTCAAAAATGCCCCGGCGGCATTTGCCGGGATAAAGGACTTTACACATGACTGTTGCTGCCATTGAGACAAAACGCCGCGCCCTGGGAAAGGGGCTGGATTCTCTGCTGCCGCGCGTGCAGGCTTCTGCTCCCGCCGCTGCCGAAAATGAAGGCGGAAAGCCCCGTGAAAT
>CAVZNE010000196.1:0-3126 GCA_963776445.1 Terriglobales bacterium | reverse complement strand
ATGGGCGGGCAGGTCAAAGTCTGCCCAGGAGGCCTGAAAATCGACGACGGGTTCAGCACCGGCAACGGTGGTCATGGCTTTTCTCGCTTTCCGGAATCAAGATGGCGTACCAAAGCTGTTGGAATCGATCGAGCGGAATTCATTTACGGTCAGGCCACTGCATTCGCGCTCGATTTGCCCGCAAATACAGCCGCTTTGAGATGGCAAAGATGCAGTTGAGCAATGGCGTTCAAAAAAGAGAATGCAGCGATACTGAGCCTGAAACGAGCGACCTGAATTTGTCTTGTTTTGCGGGATCGACCTGTTTTCCCGCGGTCCGCTCAGCACTGTCCAAGCGATCAAATTCCGCCTGGCGCCAAAAAGTGCACACCTCCTTTATCTCATCCGGCGTCACACCTGGCAGTGAGCAGCGTCACATTCTGGGATATCGCTCCCGGACAAGCTCCAGCGCTTCATCCGCCGTCGCAATGGTCCCCTCCAGTTGCGCATCTTCCACCGCGTGCAGCATCTGCTTGAAGCTGGCCCCCGGCACGTAGCCCGCCGCAATCAGTTCCCTGCCGGTGATTAAAGGCTGAGGACGGACTGCTTCCTCGGGCGTGGCCAAGTAGCGCTCGCGCACAAACTCCCAGTTGTCCAAGTAGCCGCTACCGGCCAGGCAGTCCATGCGGTGCAGGGCCAGGTGCTCGTCGAACTTCTCCAAACGGAAGAAGCGCTTCAGCGTGGAAGCCTTCATACGCTGGGCATCCATAAAGCGCATATGGTTCTCAATGAGCGAGAGCGTCTGCCGGGTTTCGTCGTTGGAGAAGCGGAAGCGGCGGCAGATGTCGGCTGCGATAACTACGCCCACCTCCACGTGCCCGTCAAAGCGAATTCGATCGGGAGCCTGCCGGAAGGTGGGCGGCTTGCCCACGTCGTGCAGCAGCGCGCCCCAGGCCAGGGTCAAGGGCCAACCTGGCTCGAGTTGCTCCAGAAGCAGCAGCGTGTGGGTCCACACATCGCCCTCGGGATGGAACTGCGGCGGCTGGACGACACCTTTCATCCGCGCGACTTCCGGGAGAACCTCGGCCAGCAAGCCGGTCTCATCCAGCAGCTCGAAGGCGCGGCGCGCATGACCTTCGGTAAGCATTTTGGTCAGTTCGTCGCGGACGCGTTCCCGGCTGACCGCGGCGGTGCGGAAGGCCAATCCGCGTATGGCTGCTGCGGTCCCTGGGTCCAGGGCAAAGCCGAAACGTGCCGCGAAGCGCACGCCGCGCAGCATGCGCAGGTGGTCTTCCTCAAAGCGCAACTCGGGGCGGCCGATGGCGCGGACGATGCCGGCGTCGAGGTCGGCGATGCCGTTGACGTGGTCGATGACGGCTGTGCGCAGGTCCTCTGGCGTTTGCACGCCGCCCGTCACCCGCAAAGGGTCGAGCAGCAGTCCGTTGATGGTGAAGTCGCGGCGACGGACATCTTCTTCGGCGCTGGTGGTGTAGCGCACCGCGTCGGGATGGCGGCCGTCGGAGTAGGCGCCATCGGAACGGAAGGTGGCCACTTCGGTCTGCACGTCCCGCGACTCCGTGTCGGCCGCGCCAACGGGATTGGCCCCACCGCAGGTGGCGACAAGGACTACGCCGAAGTGCGCGCCCACGGCAAAGGTGCGCGGGAAGAGCTTCAGGACGATATCGGGCGTGGCCGAAGTGGCGACGTCGTAATCCTGGGGCGCGCGGCCCAGCAGCAGATCGCGCACGCAGCCGCCCGCCAGGTAGGCTTGGTAGCCGGCCGCACGCAGGGCCCGCAGGATCTTCAAGGCCGCTTCGAATTGGGGTGTTTGCGGAAACATGGCTTGGCTTGAGCTTAATCCGTCGCATGCCCAACAATCGAGACCGCTAAACTATATGTATGAACAAGCGCGGCCTGATCCTGGGAATTGAATCCTCGTGCGACGAGACCGCCGCCTCGGTTGTCGAGCGCGGCGCCCATACGCTTTCCTCGGTTGTCGCGTCGCAGATTGCCACCCACGCCCGCTACGGCGGAGTGGTGCCCGAGCTGGCCAGCCGCGAGCATCTCCGCGCCATCGTTCCCGTGGTCCGCGCCGCCCTGGCCCAGGCCAACATCACGCTGAAAGACCTGGACGCCATTGCCGTGACCAGCGGGCCGGGACTTGCCGGCGCTCTGCTGGTGGGCGTGACCTACGCCAAGGCGCTGGCCTTTGCGCAGGGACTGCCGCTGATTGCCATTAACCATCTGGAAGGGCACATCCACGCCGTTCTGCTGCATGAGCGGGAGACTGCGCCGGCTGCCGAAAAAGATGCCGAGGCGCTGGCGCTGGTCGTCTCTGGTGGGCATACGCATCTGTTTTTGGCGCGCCCGGCGCATGGGGCGTGGACCTATTCGCTGGTGGGCAGGACGGTGGACGATGCCGCGGGCGAAGCCTACGACAAGGTGGCCAAGCTGCTCGGATTTGGCTACCCCGGCGGCCCGTGGATCGACGCGCTGGCCCGCTTCGGCAACCCGCACGCTGTACCTTTCGCCTTCTCCCGCATCAAGCACAAGATCTATCTGGAAGGCAAAACGCCGCGCACCAAGGCCGCCCGCACCGCGCCCATCGCCGACCTGGACCCGAATTTTCTGTTCTCGTTTTCAGGGATCAAAACGGCCGTGCTGCGTTACGTGGAATTGCACGGAATGCGCGCCGAGGCCGAATCCCGCGCCGCGCGGCTGTTTCCGCACCGGTTCGGGCATCCGGAGCCGAGTGGAACAGAGTCGAAAGAACCGCGTGTGCCGGCCAAGCCTCCTACCACACGGGAAGAAGCCCTGGCGCTTTGCCCGCAACAGACGCTGGATTTGATTGCGAGCTTTCAGCAATGCGGTACGCTTCATCCAGGCGTGGATGGCGGCAGACCGGGTCATGCGTGTCGCTGGCGACGATGTGGACCAGTCCTCGGCGCAGCAACCGCATGCTGGCTGCCTTTGCCGAGCCGCCGAAACCGCCCACTATGGAAAGCGCCGTTACCTGCGTCAGACACCCAAGTTCCACCCAACGTTCCAGTCGTTCGACTTCTCTTCGCACCACCGGATTCCGCTCCGGGTGGGCCACGATGGGCGTCAGCCCGGCATCCACCAAGCGCCGGAGGACGGTGTCGGTGT
>CAVZNE010000195.1:0-4775 GCA_963776445.1 Terriglobales bacterium | reverse complement strand
GGTCATCGACTACGGGCGCGTGCTGGCCCTGGGTTCACCGGAGAAGCTGAAGCAGACCTTCGGCGCTGAGACCATCTTCGATCTGAAACTGAAATCGCTGGAAGGCTTGGAGCCAGTCCTGGCCGAATTGCAGGCGCGCGAGGGCGTCACCAGCGCCGAGGCCACCACCGACGGGCTGCGGGTGATTGCGGCCAGCGCCGAAGGGCTGCTTCCATTTCTGGTACAGGCGGCCGCCAGCCACGGACTGCGCGATCTGGCCATTACCGAGCCGAGCCTGGAAACCGTCTTTATCCGCCTCACAGGGAGGGACCTGCGTGAGTAACTCGACAGAGATCAGAGATCAGAGTCCAGAGATCGCGATTGCCGGGCGCTACGGCTCGTGGTTCTACGTCAAAGCCTTCTGGGGACTGTTTCTGCGCGATCTGCGCGTACTGACGCGGGAAATCGTTCCCTTCCTGCTGCGCGTGGGCATGCAGCCGCTGCTGTTTCTATTCGTCTTCACCTTCATCCTGCCGCGCATCGGAGGCAGCACCAACCCCATGGCCGCCGCCGCGGGAGCCAGCTTCGGCACCATCCTGCTGCCCGGACTCATGGCTGTCGCCATCATGTTTACCGGCATCGCCTCGGTGGCGCTGCCGCTTTCCACCGAATTCGGCATCACCCGCGAAATCGACGACCGGGTCATGTGCCCGCTGCCGCTGTGGGCCGTGGCACTGGAAAAGGTCTGCTTCAGCGCCTTGCAAAGCATCATCGGAGCCTTGCTGGTTATTCCCATGGCCTACTACGTTCCCGCCGTGCCGGTGCGGGCAGACGTTCATAGCTGGCCGCTGCTGGCGCTGGTCATGGTGCTCTCCAGCCTGCTGGCCGGATCCATGGGCATGGCCATCGGCTCCATGGTCCCGCCCAAGCAGATCGGCCTGATCTTCTCCATCATCCTGGTCCCGATTACCTTTTTGGGGTGCGTCTACTATTCCTGGTCCGGGCTGAGCAAGATTCCCTGGCTGCAAGTTGCCGTGCTCTTCAATCCCATCGTTTACATGAGCGAGGGCCTGCGCGCCTCGGTCACGCCCAGCATCGCGCACATGCCGTGGTGGGCCATTCTGGTGGCCCTCGTGATCTTTACGGCAGCGCTGGGAAAGCTCGGGTTGCGCGGATTTCTGGGAAGAGTGCTGTCCTGAATTGGAGCAGCGCATCCAAATCAGGCGCAGGGCCATAACTTTTTAGGCCGGGCGCGGTCATACGATTGACCCAGCCTGTATAAAGGAACACGGGACGGCGGGAAGGCCGACCGCTGGCAGTTCGATGCTCCGGCGGCCAACACGGTCGCCCAAGATCCCGTATCCGTTCTGTTTTGCTCAGGGAAACGGCTCCCGCGGTGTTGGAATCATCCTGCGGGATGCATCGTTGGAACGGATCACAGAGGGCAGGAAAGCAAGGTTTTGCTGCACGTCAAGCGAGTCACGGCTGAAACATCGCGCTCCCGCCTGAATCCTGAGAATTCGGGTCGGCGGCGGTGTGCGCCGCGCATCTTTCTCGCTTTTGTGGTTCCGGCGCTGCTGGCGGTGGCCGGCTGCGGCGGACGCGTGGCCGCCAACCCCTCCAACGCCACCTTCTCCATCTCTCCCGGCGTTACATCCATCGACACCAACTGCACCGGCTGCAATGCCACCAGCGCGCAGGGCTCCGCGGTGGAGCAGATCACGGCAACGCTGGCCGGCGGCGGCACGGCGGCGGTGATCTGGTCGGTTTCGGGCGGCGATGCGAGCGGTGGAGCCGGAACCATCAGTTCGACCGGCCAATACACACCGCCCAGTTATCTCACCGGAGATCGGGCTGAGGTGCTGGTGACTGCGGCTCTGGCCTGGAATCCCAGCATTACCGCCACCGCCGTCTTGACCGTAACCCCCGGCTTCCTTCAGCCCCTCACCCCGGAAAACGCCGCCCTGGGCACCAACGGAAGCCTGAACATCACCGGCTACCTGGCCCAGGCGGGCGGCAGCGCGAGCATCCATTTTGCGCTCTCCAGCACCCCCGACGGGTCCAGCGGAGGACTGGGTTCGCTAAGCGCGACCACCTGCCAGCGCAGCAGCCAGGCATTCACATCCTGCACGGTCACCTACACCGCTCCAGCCTCGATCGCGGCCACCGGTGCTACCTATGTTGTAGCCACGGTGGGAACCTCACCGTCCAAAACCTCCACCGCAGTGCTGTTGAACACGGGCGGAATCCATAGCAACCCCGCCAGCCACCAGGCGCAAATGCTCTCGCCCATGCAGCTGGGCGTTTCGGGCGGCAACAACCACGACTACGACGCCAGCGGCAACACGATTGTGGACTGCTGCGGCGGAACGCTGGGGTCGCTTTTGCAGGGCTCGGACAACAAGCAGTACCTGTTGAGCAACAATCATGTGCTGGCACGCAGCGACCACGCCAGCGTGGGCGACATGATCGTCCAGCCGGGTCTGATCGACAACAACTGCACCCCCTACGGCGAGGGCTCCGGCACCCACCCTGTGGCCTCGTTGTCCGAATGGCTGCCGCTTAACTCGAAGCTGACCAACGCGGACGCGGCCATCGCCCAGGTTGCCTCGCGCGCCGTCGACCCCTCCGGCAGCATTCTGGAACTGGGCAGTCGCCAGCCCGGCGGCACACTGGCCGCTGCGCCTCCGGGCATCTCCTCCTCGGGCGGCAAGGGCGAAGGCGCCTCCATCAATCTGACCGTCGCCAAGAGCGGCCGCACCACGGGTCTGACCTGCGCCGGCATTTCGGCCGTCAACCTGGACGTGAAGGTCGAGTACTTCACCGATTGCGCGGAGACCAGGCCCTACCTGACCAAGATCTACACCAACCAAATGGCCATCAGCGGCAACGGTTTCAGCGATGCGGGCGACTCCGGCTCGCTGGTAGTGGATGCCGCGAATGCCGAACCCGTCGGGCTGTTCTTTGCTGGCGGGACGGATTACTTTGGGGTAAGCCAGGGCGTGGCCAATCCGGTTGGCGAAGTGCTGAGCGAACTGAGCGCGCAGGTGGGCGGCGGAACAACGTTTAACTTTGTCGGCACGGCCGACCACGCGGTGAGCTGCCTCAGCTACGGCAACAACACGCTGGCCGCGGCCCAGGCGCGCACCCTGACTAGCACAGAAAGCGCGCGCGCCGAGCAGGCGCTGGCCCAGGCCCGCATGCTGGTGAATCCCTCGGCCGGCATCCTGGGCGTGGCTACCGGCAAAAGCAGCGACCATCCCGGCGAAGCCGCAGTGATTGTCTTCGTGGATGAGAACATAAGCGCGACCGTGCCTTCGACCGTGGACGGCGTGCGCACCCTGGTAATTCCCACCTCGGCGCGCGCGCTGGCCTTTGGATCGGCTCCGCGGGCTCTGACGCAGGCCAGTTTAGCCTCCGGCATCCCCGCATCGGTTCTGAACGCAGCAATAGCCGTCAAGCAGCAGTTTGCCCGCATCCTCATGCGGCGCAACTCAGCCTTCTTCGGCGTGGGCGTGGGGCAAAGCTTGGACAATCCTCGGGAAGCCGCGCTGGTCATCTACGTGGACCGCAAGCAGATTCCAGCGCAACTGCCCACGACCGTGGGCGGCCTGCGCACCCGCTACGTGGTGATGGACCGGATGCACGTCACGCGTTCCTATGCGGCTCCTGTGCAGTCCAAACTCCACTGCATGCCCCATCCGGCAGCAGGCCAACCCACCAGCTTCGACCTGCTCGACCTGTTCCGGCCCCGGAGTTTGAGGCTGAACTAGTTTGGCCCATCGCCCGGCGCCGGTACTTCCGCAGCCGCCGGTTGCGGACCGCCCGGAATGAAGAGCTGGAAGACAGTCCCGGAAGCTCTTTCCTGACCCGGCTCGCGCTGCGCCGCCGTGCGGCTGCGCACATGCACCAGCCCGCCGTGCTTGGCGATAATCTCCTGGCTCACCCACAGGCCCAGGCCGGTTCCCGTCAGTTCCTTGGTGGTAAAGAACGCCTCAAAGACGCGCTCGGTGACCGCCGGTTCCATCCCTGCCCCCGTGTCGGCCACCACAAACCGAACTCCACTCTGCACGGGGTCGGCCCAGTTCCTTGAGCGCCGGGCGCGCACCAGCAGGCGGCCGCCGTTGCTGCTGGCGTCAATGGCATTGCCCACCAGGTTGGCGATGACCTGGCGGATTTCTCCGGCAAAGCAGAACAGTTCCAAAGCCGGATCGTAGTCCTGCTCAACCTGAATATTGAGGGTGTTCAGCCGGCCCTTATAAAGGCCGAGCACGGAATCGAGCAACTCCGCCATGCTGGCGCGGGTGGGCAGTGTGGATTGGCGGTAGAAGCGCAGCGTCTTCTGGGTGATCTCCGCAATGCGCTCGACCTCGTGCTCGGCCATCGCCACGTAATTGAGCGCCGGGCCTTGAAGCAGGCAGAAGTTGTGCAGCAGGTAGAGCAGGTTGGTGACGGCCTCGAGCGGATTGTTGATCTCGTGGGCTATGGAAGCGGCCAGCCTGCCGGTGGCGGCCAGCTTTTCACTCTTGCGCAGCGCCTCCTCGCTGCGTTTGCGGTCGCTGGCATCCAGAAAGATGACGCCCACCCAGCGCACCCTGTGCGGAGTGGTTCGCACCGGGTAGGCGTTGACCAGCCAAGTCCACTGCGGACCAGGCTTGCTGGCTTGGCCGTTGATCTCCAGGTTGTGCACCGGCTCTTGCCCACGAGATCAACAATCCGCTCGAGGCCGTCACCAACCTGCTCTACCTGCTGCACAACTTCTGCCTGCTTCAAGGCCCGGCACTCAATTACATAGA
>CAVZNE010000194.1:0-11124 GCA_963776445.1 Terriglobales bacterium | reverse complement strand
AGAACGACGTGGCCAACTGGGGACCGCAGGCCAGTTCCCTGGCCAACACCGACAACTTCACGGCCCTGGACAACATGCAGTGGATCCATGGCAAGCACTCGATCTCGTTTGGCGGGCAGTATCAGTGGCTTGGGTATAACTACAATGCCGACGCCACGGGATCCAGCCCGTTGACCTTGAAGACGGCCGTGACAGAAACCGCCAACCTCTCCGGGGTCAAGGCAGTTTCCGGCACCGGCTACGACTATGCGAGCTTCATGCTTGGCGCGTTCGATTCGGGCACCTATACCGAGTACGCCAAGATCGCCCAGGAAACCGGCACCCGCTTCCATCCCTTCGCGCTCTATGTTCAGGACGACTACAAGCTGAACAGCAAGCTGACGGTAAACGCGGGACTGCGCTGGGATGTTCTGCCCCCCATGCGCGAAGCGGAAAACCGCTTCTCGTTCCTGAACATCAACGCAACCAATCCGTACAGCAATACGCCGGGCGCACTGCAGTTTGCCGGTTCTGGCACCAATAGCTGCAACTGCAAGACTCCCATCAAGACCTATTACAAGAACTTCGGTCCCCGCCTCGGCTTTGCCTATGCGGCCAACGACAAGACCATCATCCGCGCCTCGATCGGCATGTATTACGCGCTGGGCGGCGGCGTGGGCGGCACGGCTAACTCGACCCAGCCAGGCAGCGCTTTGGAGCTTGGCTACTCGGCAGCGCCATCGCCGTCCTCTCCAGGCTTGGCGCTTCCTGTCTTCTATCTGAACGGCAACCCCGGCGTGGCAAAAACTACGCTTCCTGGTTCCGTCGTCAACGATCCCACCAATGTGAACTTCGGCGGCGCTGGCTATAGCGTTGTCGCCCCGCCCAACTACGATGCCGGATATGCAACGGCGTATGCGACCAATGCGTCAGCGACCGACAGCATTGCCTCCACACTCGGCTACCTCGATCCTTACTATGGTGGGCGAGCGCCGGAATTCACCGGCTGGTCCTTCGGCTTCCAGCGCAGTGTCACCAAGGACATGACGGCTACGGTGAGCTACGTCGGCAACGAAGGCCACTTCCTGGTGGCGAATAACGGAAGCAGCACCGAGCGCGGTCTCTATAGCAACCAACTGGATCCGAAGTACCTGGCCAGTGTTGGACCGCAACTCGGCACCAAGGTCTCGGCCCTCAACCTGGCCACCTATGGTCTGACGCTGCCGTTCCCGACCTTCAATACCGGCCAAAACCTCAGCCAGATGTTGCTGCCCTACGCGCAGTACAAGGGCGTGACCGACGAAGTCGCCGCGGTCAGCAACTCCAACTACAACTCGCTGCAGCTCTCCATCAGCCAGCGCCTCAGCCATGGTCTGACCTTCATGATGAACTACACGTTCAGCAAGAGCATCGACAACGCCGGAACCTTCCGCACGGGTTATGCCATCCCCGCGGGAGTCATGGCCAACAATGGAAAGGCCTGGGCCATTGGCAAGGCCGACCGGTCTCTGAGCACCTTCGACCAGCGCCAGAACGTCACCGGGACCAGCACCTACGATCTTCCCTTTGGTAAAGGTCACATCGGCGATGGCAATGCCATTGTGCGGAACCTGGTTGGCGGATGGCGGCTCTCCGGCATCTTCACCTACGTCGCGGGCAACCCGCTGGCGCTTACCTCCAGCACTTGCACCAACGTTGTGGGTCAGGGCCAATGCATGCCTGCCTACAACACCGCATTCACGGGATCGGTTCGCCAAAACGGCGGATGGGGTCACGGCGCAACCAGAACTACCCTGGGCCAGATTCAGTACATCAACCCCTCGGCCTTCGTGCAGACCGGCACGTTTGCCAATCCTTACGTGCTGGGCGATGCGGCCCGCACGGCTCCGGATGGCCTGCGCGGCCCCGGCAACTACAACATCGACGGAAGCCTCCGCAGAACCTTCGAACTCTGGAACAAGGAGAACGTGAAGTTTGTGGTGGAAGCGAACGTCTTCAACGCGGTCAACCACGTCTGGTTCGGCAGCACGTCCAGCAATGCCACCGGGTCGATCAATCAGTCTGTCGGAGCCGCCAGTTTTGGTACGGTTGCCGGCCAGGCCAACAACCCGCGCCAATGGCAGTTCGCCGGGCACATCAACTTCTAGGACTCTCTTGCGTCTTAGACCACCGGAGGGGCTGGGAAACCAGCCCCTCTGCCATTTGGGCTTCGTGGGGAGCCATAATTGAAAAGACCGGAGTCGAAATGAAGGAATACCGCAGCTTCGTCTGGTTCTTTGTGCTCGCAGGCATGGTGTGCGGCATTTTTTCTGTTGCCAATGCGCAGGAACGGCCGTGGTCGGAGCGCGCAGCGAAGGCTGCTATTGCGCGCTGGCCCGACGGACGGTTCGTCTCTCCTGGCGCTCGCTGGGCCTGGAACTACGAACTGGGCACGCTGCTTGAAGGCATGGACGGCGTGTGGTTCAACACCGCCGATCCCCGCTACTACAAATACATCAAGAGTTCGGTGGATCAGTTTGTGGCCGCCGACGGCTCGATTCCCTCGCGCAAGCTGGAGGAGTATCAGCTCGACAACATCTTGCTGGGCCGCCAGCTGATGCTGCTCTACGGAGTCACGCTCGACAAGCGTTACGCAACCGCCGCCACTATTCTCTACGACCAGTTGCAGCATCAGCCGCGCACCGCGTCCGGCGGCTTCTGGCACAAGCAGAGATACCCGAACCAGATGTGGCTCGACGGCCTGTACATGGCCGAGCCTTTCTATGCCGAGTACGCCGCGACGTTCCATCATCCCGAGGCATTTGCCGACATCACCCATCAGTTTGTACTGATCGACGAGCATCTGCGCGATCCCAAAACCGGCCTGCTCCATCACGGTTGGGATGAGTCCAAACAGGAGCGCTGGGCCGACAAGCAGACCGGCCTCTCGTCGCAGTTCTGGGCCCGCGCCATGGGCTGGACCATGATGGCCCTCGTTGACACGCTCGATTCTTACCCGGAGCAGGACCCAGGCCGCAAGCAGCTTCTTGCGCAATTGGAGCGCGATGCCGCCGCCGTGGCCAAGTATCAGGACGGACCTTCTGGCCTCTGGTTTCAAGTCATGGACAAGGGCACGGAGAAGGGGAATTATCTCGAGTCTTCCGCCTCCTGCATGTTTGTTTACGCGCTGGCCAAGGGCGTGCGCCGCGGCTATCTTCCTGCGAGTTATCTGGCCCATGCCGAGCATGGTTACAAGGGCATTCTCAGCCACTTCATTCAGACCGGCCCCGGCGACGATGTTTCGCTCACCCAAACGGTGAAAGGCGCAGGTCTGGGCGGCGATCCTTACCGCGACGGAAGTTATGCCTATTACATTGGCGAGAAGATTGCCACCAACGACTCCAAGGGCGTGGGCGCATTCCTCATGGCCAGCGTGGAAATGGAAAATGCCGCGCAAGCCAAGCTGGGCCGCGGCAAAACGGTACTGCTGGACGCATGGTTCAACAGCCAAACGCGCCCTGACGCATTCGGCCATCCGGTTTCGTTCCACTACAAGTGGAACGACCTGAGCAACAGCGGCTTCTCGCTCTTCGGCCACATTTTCAACAACTTCGGCGCGCAGACAAAAACGCTCTATGCGCAGCCTACAGTTGCGGCGTTGAAACAGGCGCAGGTCTATATCATCGCCTCGCCGGATATTCCGGTGAAGAATCCCAATCCTCACTACATGCAGCCGGAAGACGCAGAGCAGATTGCCGCATGGGTCAAGGCGGGCGGCGTGCTGGTGCTTCTGGAAAACGACCCCGGCAACGCCGACCTCGATCACTTCAACCTGTTGGCTGAAAAGTTCGGCATCCACTACAACAACGTGTTACGCAACCAGGTGGAAGGCAACAAGTTTGAGATGGGAAAACTCGTCATCCCCGGTGGCGGTGCCGTCTTCCACGACCCGCACACCGCCTATGTGAAAGAGATTTGCACCATCACGGCTAAGTCTCCGGCCGTCTCCCTGCTCACCGATCGCGGAGATATCCTGATGGCCAAGGCCAAGTACGGCAAGGGAACCGTTTTTGCCACCGTCGATCCATGGCTTTACAACGAGTACACCGACGGCCGCAAGCTGCCCGCCGAGTACGACAACTACGCCGCCGGCAAGGAACTGGCCCGCTGGATTCTAGAGAACCACTGAACAAGTACCAGATTCAAGAAGGTCATCCCTGAGGGGCTATAGGGTGAGGAGATCCCCCGGCTTTGCCGGGGTGGCAGTAGCCGTTTGACATTTCCGGTAGTCCATCCAAGAAACTCCAGACGTGAGCCGACCAAAGCACTGCTGTCCGGTTAACGACTAACCTGCTGTCTGCAAGCATCTGATGCGCCGAGGATTGCGGACGTTTTTATGTGGTGTAGATTTGAAATTGCCGCGATGCTGATTCCAGAGATTCTCTCAGTAGGCGGCGGTGAATGCTGGCAAGTTGCTGTTTGCGCAGTTGATGGACTTCCTTCCCTGGACGTCGTTTGCCCGCAGTGTAGCCCGTTACGGTGGCGATCGCCGGGTACGCAACCTTAGTTGTGCCGAACAGTTTCGCGCCATGGCCTTTGCACAGTTGACCTATCGCGAGAGCCTGCGGGACATTGAAGCCTGCCTGAGTGCCCAGCCTGCCAAGCTCTATGCCATGGGATTCAGTTCGCCCGTTCGTCGTTCGACACTGTCCGAAGCCAACGAGAGCCGCGACTGGCGCATCTATGCCGCTTTGGCGCAACGACTGATGCGGCAGGCACGCAAGCTCTACGCCAAGGAAGATCTCGGCCTGGACCTTGATGGCGCTGCTTATGCGCTGGACTCGACCACCATCGACCTGTGCCTCAGCTTGTTTCCGTGGGCGCATTTCCGCTCTACCAAATCCGCCGTCAAAATGCATACGTTGCTCGATCTGCGCGGCAACATTCCCACGTTTATGCGTATCACCACTGGGGATGTGCATGATGTCAACATCCTCGACGAGATCACTCCGCAGGCTGGCGCTTACTACGTAATGGATCGCGGCTATCTCGACTACGCCCGTTTGTATCGGATCCACTTGGCCGGAGCATTCTTTGTCACACGCGCAAAACGCAACCTCGATGCCAGCCGTATCTACTCCGAACAGGCGGACAAGCAGAGCGGCATTCTCGCCGACCAGTCTATTGCGCTCAATGGCCATGACAGCCGCAAGGATTACCCCAGCCACTTGCGCCGTATTCGCTTTCACGACCCGGAAATCGATAAGGATTTGGTCTTCCTGACCAACCAGTTCACCCTGCCCGCCACTATCATCTGCGCTCTCTACAAGAGTAGATTGCAGGTGGAACTGTTCTTCAAGTGGATCAAGCAACACCTGCGCATCAAGGTCTTCTTCGGGACCAGCGAGAACGCAGTGAAAACCCAAATATGGATTGCCGTCTCTGTCTACCTGCTGGTCGCCATCGTCAAGAAGAGGCTCGAACTGCCCGGCTCGCTCTGCACTTTGCTGCAAGTTCTCTCGGTTACTCTGTTCGAGAAAATGCCCATTTCACAGGCACTTCAGCAAAAGGACTACACAGACCAGCTAACAGCCGATTCCAACCAACTGATTCTGTACGACTTTTAACCGGACAGCAGTGATAAGAGATGATTTGCCACGGAGGGCTGAAAACACGAAATGGATGGAACTCCAACGAGCCCAATCCGGACGATTACCGACTGAAGCGCGAGGCAGAAAAATCCTTCACAGGCGAGTTCTTGCGCTATCATGAGGCAATAAGTCATTTGGATAGAAGAGGATCTGCTGCGGATGGACCTCGATTATCTTACCTTAGACCGAATGCGCCAGAGCCATCCGGCTTGGCGGCTGCTGTGCTCCGACCATGCGCCGCTGGTCGCCAGTTTCCTGCATCGTGTTTTTGTGACGCCGAATCTCCGCGTCATCTCTCAAGCCGATCTGACCGAGGCGCTGGACGATGAGCTCTTTTCCCTGCGCCAGCAGAGGGGAGAAAGCAGCTTTCCGAAACCCGCGCTTCTCTATCTCAACGATTGGGCTTCGGCCGATAAAGGGTGGCTGCGCAAGTTCTACCGTCAGGGAGAAGATGAGCCCTACTTCGATTTGACGCCGGCTACAGAGAAGGCGCTTGGCTGGCTGGCTTCGCTGGGCGAACGTTCCTTCGTCGGCACCGAGTCCCGGCTGCGGACCTTGTTCGAGTTGCTCCGGCAGATCAACGAGGGCGCCGAAACCAATCCGCATGCGCGCCTGGAGGAGTTGCGAAGACGGCGGGATGAGATTGCCGCAGAGATGGAGCGGGTTGCCGCCGGTGACTTCCCCATCCTCAACGACACGGCATTGCGCGATCGTTTTCAGCAATTCGTCCAGGTGGCGCGGGAACTGCTGGCTGATTTTCGTGAGGTCGAGCAGAATTTTCGCGGCCTGGACCGTCGGGTGCGCGAACGCATTGCGCTTTGGGACGGCGGCAAAGGTGCTCTGCTTGAAGAGATCATCGACCAGCGCGATGCCATCGCCGGGTCGGACCAGGGAAGGAGTTTTCGCGCTTTCTGGGATTTTCTGATGTCCACAGACCGCCAGCAGGAACTGACTGCGTTGTTAGACCGCGTACTGCAATTGCCTGCCGTGGCCGAATCCAGGCCAGACAGCCGCCTGCGCCGCGTGCACTACGATTGGCTTGAGGCGGGCGAACAGACCCAGCGCACGGTGGCGGAGCTCAGCAAGCAACTGCGGCGCTTTCTCGACGACCAGGTTTGGCTGGAGAACCGGCGCATTATGGATATCCTGCGTGGCATTGAAGCCAAAGCTCTGGCGCTGAGAGACGCTCCTCCCGTGGCGCTGGGCATGACAATGGCTGGAACCGCCGCGGAGATTGAACTGCTTATGGAACGTCCCTTGCACACTCCAGCCGCCAAGCCCTTCTTTGCAAGGGAGGATCTTCTGCATGGAGAGGCGGACGTGGATACGGCAGCGTTGTTTTCACAAATCGTCATTCAAAAAGAGAAGCTGGCGGGCCATGTGCGGCAGACGCTGCAGAGCAGATCGCAGGTCACGCTGCGCGAGCTTTGCCAACTGCGCCCCCTGGAATTCGGACTGGCCGAGTTACTGGCCTATTTGCAATTGACGGACGATTCGTTCCAATGCAAGATCGACGAAGACGCCATTGACCTGATTCAATGGCAAAGCTTAGGGGCGGATGGCAGCATCCACACCAAACGCAGCCGGATGCCCCGCGTGATTTACTCGCGAGTTTCATGACAGAAGCAGAGAAAACGACATCGACGGAAACGTACCAGCTCTCGCATCTTGCGATCCCGCTGCTGAAGGGCGTCCTGTATCGCGTGGACGATCCGGGCCTTTGGAGCGCTCTGCTCAACCTGCAGGCCGGCGTGCGCGAATACTTTGCGGTGCTGGGGCTCGCGCTGCATCTCGACGAGGCGGAAGGCTATGCCTTTCTGCGTTCGCGCGTGGAGCAAGAGGATGAGGAACAAAAGCTGCCACGACTGATTGCCCGGCGCCCGCTGTCTTTTCCGGTGAGCCTGCTGCTGGCGTTGCTGCGCAGAAAGCTCGCCGAATTCGATGCTGACGGCGGGGACACGCGGCTGGTTCTCAGCCGCGACGAAATCGTCGCCCTGGTGCGCGTCTTTCTGCCCGAATCGACCAACGACTCCAAACTCGTCGATCAGATTGAGAAGCACATCGACAAGGTTGTGGATCTTGGCTTCGTGCGGCGTCTGAAGTCCAGCGCTTCGCCTCAGGGAGGGCAATCGGAATTCGAAGTCATGCGTATCCTGAAAGCTTTCGTGGATGCGCAGTGGCTTACGGAATTCGACCAGCGGCTGGCGGCTTATCAGGCGCAAATGCAAGCCAGCACGGAAGGCAGCGGGGATGAGTGACTTGGCAAGCAGCGCAATCACTTCTGCCGGCGTGCCGTTGCCGAGCGGATTTCGCCTTCACCGCCTGGAGGTTCTCAACTGGGGAACCTTCGACGAACGCATCTGGACGTTGCATCTCGATGGGCAAAACGCTTTGCTGACCGGCGATATAGGATCGGGCAAATCGACGTTGGTCGACGCCATGACCACCCTGCTGATGCCCGCGCAGCGGGTGGCGTACAACCGGGCGGCAGGCGCGGAGACCAGGGAACGCACGCTGCGCTCCTATGTGATGGGTTACTACAAATCGGAGCGCAGCGACGCGGGCGCCAGCGCCAAGCCGGTGGCACTGCGCGACGGCCGCAGCTTCTCGGTGATTCTGGCTGTCTTACGCGACAGCGAACACCAATTGGCGGTCACTCTTGCCCAGGTCTTCTGGCTCACGGACCGCCAGCTTCAGCCTGAGCGGCTCTACGCTTGCGCGGAACGCGAGATGTCCATCGAGAAGGATTTCGCCAGTTTCAGCGCGGAGATCGGCCGCTTCAAAAAACGGCTTCGTGACTCCGGTGCGGACGTCTTCGACAGCTTTCCGCCTTATGGCGCATCCTTTCGGCGCCGTCTGGGCATCGAAAACGAGCAGGCGATGGATCTCTTTCATCAGGCCGTCTCCATGAAGTCGGTCGACAACCTCACCAGCTTCGTGCGCGCGCATATGTTGGAGCCATTCGATGTGGAGACCCGCATCAAGGCGTTGATCGAGCATTTTGACGACCTGCACCGGGCGCACGACTCGGTGCTGAAGGCCAAGCGGCAGATTGAAATGCTCACGCCGCTGGTTGCCGACTGCGAGCGGCATCACGCGCTCGATGGTGAAATCGCGGAGTTGCGTTCATGCCGTGAATCCCTGCAAGCGTACTTCGCGGGCTTGAAAGCGGAGCTGCTGAAGACGCGCATTGCGGCGCTGTCAGCGGAGTTGGAACGCCAGAATGCGCATTTCAAGCGTATCGAAGAGCGCTGTTACGGCTTGCGCGGCGAAGAGAGCGAATTGAGAAGGTCCATCGCCGAAAACGGCGGTGACCGCATCGAGCGCCTGGCGCATGAAATCAAGCAGAATTTCGCCGAGCAAAACAGACGCAGGGAGAAAGCCGCCCGGTACGGAGAATTGGCGCGATCCATTGAGTTGCGGCCGGTCTCCGATGAGCAAGGCTTCCTGCGCCAGCAGCAGGAACTCAACGCATGGACCGAGGCTGCGCAAAGCCGCCAGGCCGAGTTGCAGAACATTGCCACCATGGGAGAAGTGGATCTGACTCAGCGCAGGCAGGAGCATCACGACCTGTGCGAAGAGATTGCCAGCCTCAAAGCCCGCAACAGCAATATCGATCCTGCCCAGGTGAGAATGCGCGCCGATCTTTGCGCGGCACTTCATCTGCGCGAGCAGGAGTTGCCTTTCGCCGGCGAATTGCTCCAGGTGCGCCCTGCGGATCGCATCTGGGAGGGCGTGGCGGAACGCGTTTTGCGCGGCTTTGGACTCTCTCTGCTGGTGGCTGAGGACCATTACGGGCGCGTCTCCGACTGGGTGGAGAAGGCCCACCTCAAAGGGCGTCTCGTCTACTTCCGGGTACGCCCCAATCTCGCGCCGGAGCGAGTCAACCTGCACGCCAATTCGCTGGTGCGCAAGTTGGAAATCAAGCACGATTCGCCTTTCTACAACTGGATGGAGCGGGAGTTGGCGCGGCGGTTCGATTATGTTTGCGCGGCGGACATGGAGCAGTTCCGCCGGGAGCCGTCTGCCCTGACGCGCGCCGGACAAATCAAAGGCCGCGGCGAGCGCCACGAAAAAGACGATCGCTTTCGCCTGGACGACCGCGCGCGCTACGTCCTGGGCTGGACCAACGATGCCAAGATTGCTGTCTTGACCGCGAAACGAAGGCAGATGGAAATCAGCATCGCAGAGCGCGGAGGCGCTTTGGCCAAGCTCTTGTCTGAACAGAAGCAACTCGGCGAACGCTTGAACATCCTCTCCAAGCTCGGCGAATACCGCGATTTCCGCGATCTCGACTGGGGCTCGCTGGTCATCGAAGCGCAACGGTTGAGCGAGGAGAAAGAAAAGCTCGAATCCGCTTCGGACAAACTCACGCTGCTCGCCGGGCAGTTGCAGGAGATTGTCTCCCGCCTGGATAAATCCGTTGCCGAGCGGGATGATTTGCAGAAAAGGCTGGGAGGAACCGCGCAAAAGATTGAAAGCGCCGAAAAACTGCGCGACCAGGCGCTGCTGCTGGTACCGGCGGATGAATTCCCCGCGCGCTTCGCCGATAGAATTGTCCGCCTGCGTGTTGAAGTCCAGCCTGGTCACCAGATCACAGTCGAGTCGTGTGAAAACGACGAGCGCGCGGTGCGCAACCATCTACAGGAAAAGATGGATGCCGAGGAAAAACAGATCGCCCGGCTGCGCGACAAGATCATCAAGGCCATGAGCGCCTATAAGGACGAGTTCAAGCTGGAAACCAGCGAGGTCGATGCCAGCATCGAAGCAGGCGCAGAATATCGCCAGATGCTCGCCGGGTTGGAAGCCGACGACCTGCCCCGCTTCGAGGCCAAGTTCAAAGAGTTGCTGAACGAAAACACCATCCGCGAGATCGCCAATTTTCAGTCGCAACTGTATCGCGAACGAGAGACCATCAAAGAGCGTATAGCGCGCATCAATCAGTCATTGACGCACATCGACTACAACCCCAACCGGTATATCGCGTTGGAGGCGCAGACCACTGGCGATGTCGAGGTCCGCGATTTTCGGACTGAATTGCGCGCCTGCACCGAGGGCTCACTCAACGGTTCGGATGAGATGCCGTATTCGGAAGCCAAATTCATTCAAGTCAAGAAGATTGTGGAACGGTTCCGCGGCCGCCAGGGAACAGCGGAACTGGACCGCCAGTGGACCGCGCGTGTTACCAATGTGCGCAACTGGTTTGTCTTTGCCGCCAGCGAACGCCAGCGCGAGGACGACAGCGAATTCGAACACTATTCCGATTCAGGCGGCAAATCGGGCGGGCAAAAAGAAAAGCTGGCTTATACGATTTTGGCGGCAAGCCTGACCTATCAATTCGGCCTCGAACGCGGCACGTCGCGCACGCGGTCTTTCCGCTTCGTCATGCTGGATGAAGCCTTCGCGCGCGGATCGGAGCTTTCGGCGCAATACGCGCTCAGCCTTTTCTCCGAGCTGCAATTGCAGCTTCTTGTCGCGACTCCCCTGCAGAAGATTCACGTCATCGAACCGTTTG
>CAVZNE010000193.1:0-4466 GCA_963776445.1 Terriglobales bacterium | reverse complement strand
GACAATGACCTCGAAGGGTATGGCCATCGGCTATAACTACGTCTTTACCCCGAATGTCATCGGCAACCTGAATCTTTCGGCGACGCGCTTCAATTATCTGCGCACTCCCAAGAATTCCGGTTTCGATTTCACCACCATCGGCTGGAACTCCGCGTTCAACAGCGAAATCGGTTCCTCGCTCAGAACGCCTCCCACCCCCGATGTGCTGGGCATGGCGGACAACGTGATGGCCTCGCAAGGCCAGAGTTATATCGTCGACCATGACACCCAATACTGGTTCTCTCCTACGCTCACTCTTGTCCGGGGACGTCACACCTTCCAGTTGGGCGTTCAATACGAGATCACTCTGGACAACTATGCTCAAAGCAATATCGTGAGTGGATCGCTGGGCTTCAGCGGCTCCTACACCGAGGATTACAACCTCTCCGACTACTCCGGCTCCAACCCGCAACTGGCTTCGCTGGGCTTTGCCGATTACCTGTTGGGATGGGCGCAGAACCCGAGCAACGTGGGCAACCACTTCTTTGGCGATGCCGTCATTCCCAACCTGGTGGCTGGAAAACAGAATCTCACCGCTGGATACATCAACGACACGTATCACGCGAATTCCAAGCTGACTCTCAACCTGGGCCTGCGCTATGAAGAGCAGACGCCCTGGACAGAGCGCTATAACCGGCAGTCGTACTTCAATCCGAACGCGATCGATCCGCTCGCGGCCGCGGCCCAGGCGGGGACCATTGCTTCGCTCGGACCGGGCCTCACTCCTACTTCGACCGTGCTCGGGGCTGTGGGTCTGGTGGATACGCCAGGAGTGCGCAGCAGTCGCTACAACCTGGATCCGAACAAGCTGGGAATTGCACCCCGCATCGGCTTCGCATACAGCATCGATCCCAAGACCGTCGTGCGCGGCGGCTATGGATTGTTCTGGATTCCGCTGGATGCCAACTGGGCAACCAATCCCTTGAACGATCCGGTCAACTCCATTGAAACCGACTATGTGGGGAACAACAACAATACCAAGGTCCCCATCAACACCATCACCACTCCCTGGATCAGCTTTGTTCAGCCTCCAGGACGCAGCGCGTCTTCAATCTCCGGCATATCTCAGGCGGCCATGGATGTGGAGGGCGGCACCAACGCCACCTTTGACATTCCGCAGTACAACTATGGCTATATGCAGCAGTGGAATCTGGACGTCCAGCGCACGCTGTGGGGCGGATGGTTCGCCGATGTGGCCTATGCTGCCAACAAGGGAACGCACCTTCCGCAGTACAGCTTGCAGGTGGACCAGATCGGGGATCAGTACCTCGCTCAGGCTTACCAGCAATATGAAGCGGCGTTACCCACATTCGCCGGCAACCCCAACCAGCAAACTTTGGCCATTGCCTCGGCGTCCATTGCTCAGTCAGTAACCAACCCGTTTGCCAGCAGTTCCGCCGCTGGCAGCGCCATGTCGGCAAAGACCACCACGATGGGACAATTGCTGCGCCCCTTCCCGCAGTTCAACGGCCTGGAATATGCCGGACAGGGAAGCTTTGGCAGCACGTATAACTCTCTTCAGGCAACGCTGCAGAAGCGGTTCAACGGCGGCGGCACCATTCTGGCTGCCTACACTTGGGCCAAACTGCTCAGCAACACCGACACCATCACTTCCTGGTTGGAGACTGGCGGCACGGGCGCCATTCAAGACTGGAACAACCTGCGCGCCGAGAAGTCGCTCTCTTCGCAGAACGTCCCGCAGCATTTGATCGTCAGCTACGTTCTCGACCTTCCGGTCGGCAAGAACAAGAAATACCTGGGCGATCTTCCGCCCTTGGCCGATAAGGTTGTCAGTGGATGGGGCATTGACGGCGTAACCACCTTGCAGGACGGTTTCCCCATCAACATCAGCGCGGGCGGCAACGGCGCCAGTTACTATGGCGGCGGCTTGCGCCCCAATGTCGTGGCGGGATGCAAGAAGGCCACCAGCGGAAGCGCAAGTTCCAGGGTGAAGAGCGGTTTGGCCGGCAACGCCGGTTGGATCAACCCTGCGTGTTTCACCGAGCCTGCTCCATACACCTTCGGCAACGAACCCCGCGTCGATTCTCTGCAAGCAGACGGCATCGCCAACTGGGACTTTGCAGCTTTCAAGCACACCTCCTTCGGACCCAGTGAAAAAATGGGCTTCGAGTTCCGCGTCGAGGTCTTCAACCTCTTCAATCGCGCGCAGTTCATTCCTCCGGGCAACGGCTTTGGAGGCTCGAGCTTCGGCGTAATCTCTGGCGAGGGCCAGATGAACAATCCACGCCTGGTGCAGTTTGCAGGCAAGATCGTTTTCTAAACGGTGGTTGAACAGTGGGAGTGCGGCGCAGAGCCGCACTCCCACACTTTATGCAAATCCACGCACTATGCAGTTATTGCCGCATTGGAAAATAGGGCTCTGCGCAAGAAACATTTACTGATCGTTTGAATACACGCATGCAACTCTGTAGCGATGGCCGTAGCGGTCAGTCCCTCGGAAGCACGCAATATGATCCGTGCTCGTATCGAAAGCGCCTGGGCGGTCTTCCTTCTCCGCGTCCAGTCCTGCAAGGTAACGCGCTGCTCCTCGCTCAGTTCCAACTGCGGCCATCGGCGTCCTCGTCTCATGACCTGCCTCCTGTCATGTCAGACGCCTCTTGCTGATATTTGTTCATAGTATTGTTGACTCAACACACAAGCTCACAAACACAGCAAGGCCGCTGCTACAGGAACAAGAACTTCGCAGCACGGTATTCCGCTGAGCCTTGGCTATCCCGGTAGAATCGTCTGATGGGCCTCAACTTCAACCTGATTCGAACAAGCGAAGGCGGTGGACGGCGGGCGGAGATGCACTTGCCGCACCAGACCGTCCAGACGCCGGTCTTTATGCCCGTGGGCACCGCCGGAACGGTCAAGGCCGTTCCCCAGGACGTGCTGGAAACGCTGGGCGCGCAGATCATTCTGGGCAACACCTATCACCTTTATCTGCGGCCGGGGCACGAGCTAGTCCGCCGCATGGGCGGGCTGCACAAGTTCATCAGCTGGCCGCGGGCCATGCTGACCGACTCGGGCGGCTACCAGGTTTTCAGCTTGAGCCAGTTGCGCAAGGTGACCGACGAAGGCGTGCGCTTCCGGTCGCATCTGGATGGCAGCAGCCACTTTTTTACGCCCGAGCACTCCATGGACGTGCAGATGGCGCTGGGCGCGGATATCGCCATGGCCTTCGACGAGTGCACCGAGTATCCGGCGGAGCGGAGCAGGGCGCAGGAAAGTTTGCGGCTGACCATGGCTTGGGCGCGGCGCTCGCTGGACCATCATCGCGCCTTCCGCGATACGGCGCCGTGGTACGAAGAGCTGGGAGGGCAGACGCAGAATCTGTTCGGCATTGTGCAGGGCGGAACGTACCGGGATTTGCGCCGCGAAAGCGCGGAGCGGCTGGTGGAGATGGACTTTGAGGGCTACGCCATCGGCGGGCTGAGCGTGGGCGAACCGCGCGAACTGACCATGGAAACCATCGCCGAGGTGCTGCCGCTGCTGCCGGCCGACAAGCCGCGCTACCTGATGGGTGTGGGCTATCCGGACGAGATTGAGATGTATGCGCGCATGGGCGTGGACATGATGGACTGCGTGCTGCCGACCAGAGCTGCGCGGCACGGGTTGCTGTTCACCAGCGAGGGGCGGCTGAACATCAAGGCGAAACGATACGCCGAAGACCAGGGGCCGGCCGATCCGGAGTGCGGGTGCATGGTGTGCCAGAGGTATTCGCGCGCCTACCTGCGCCACCTGATGCAATGCGGCGAGGCGCTTTCCGGGACGCTGAATACCATCCATAATCTGGCGTATTACCTGGGGATCATGGAGCGGGTCAGGAAGAGCTTGCAGCCGGAAGGGTAAAAAGGCTCTCCGTAATGGGAGCGTAGTGCCAGCCCACCCTAGCGACAAAAACAAGAGCGTCGCGAGGGTGGGGCACCCGGTCGAGTCCACCTAATAGCTGTCCGTTCTATTTTCCAACTTGCCAAACCAGCCCTGTGGAGGCGCGCACATGATTCTGATTCGTTCCCTGGTTGGTCAGGTAGTCGGCTGCAAAGCGCCAGGCGAGCTTCTTGCGGATGGGATAGTCAACACCGCCGCCAAATGCCATTGCGAACAGATTATTTCCTGAACTCGACGAAGTTAAGATCGAGGATGGCGGAAGAACGATCACGCCCGTCGACGCCGTGACAGTAATGACTTCCTGTTGTGCGATGTTCCTTCGGCTTCCTCCGATGAGGTAATGGGCGAACGGCCTGAGCTTGCCGTTCGAATAGGAAAACTGCGGCCCAAAAAGGAAGTTATGGATTCGTGGCTGAGCGGCTACAAGCTCGATCGTCTCTGCTTCAGTACAGTTTGTTCCGCAGGTGGTTGTACTGGTTTGGGTGATGGAGGTGGAGGAATTGCTGTAGTTGCCGCTGAAATCTGTCGTGAAC
>CAVZNE010000192.1:0-7388 GCA_963776445.1 Terriglobales bacterium | reverse complement strand
AGCCCACCACCCGGTGACCGGCGTTGGAAGGGTCGTAGATGGGGAGGATCTCGGAGATCTGTCCCGGCTTGAGCTTGCTGATGGCGTTATAAACTTCCGGGTCAGTACGCAACTGCGACTCATACACAAAGCCCATGTCGCCGCCATTGGAAGCGGTGTTGGCATTCTCGGAGAAGTTCATGGCTACTGCGCCGAAGTCCTCGCCGCTATCGAGACGGTTGTGCAGGGTCTGGATCTTTTTCTTTGCGTCGGCGTCACTGGAGGCCTTGTTGTTCTGGAGGTTTCCAGCTTGCTGGGAGGGTGCGCCGGTAACCACGATCTGAGCCAGGCCATAGCGCGGTTCGATCAGGTTGAAATCCGATTTGTGCGCGGCAAAGTAGTTGGAGATCTCGTTGTCGGTGATGTTGATTTTGGACTCAATCTCCTTGTTGAGGAGCTTGGTCTTGGTCAGGGAGCGGCGCAGGTCGCGCTTGAGGTCGTCGACGGTGAGGTTGCGCGCCTTGAGCTGCTTGTCGAACTCCTCCTGCGTGTACGGAGCCTTCATCTCGGTCAGCTTGGCGTTGACGTCTTCATCGCTGGCCGCGAGGTTGAGCTTGGCGGCGCGCTGCTGCAGAATCTCGTCCTCGATCAACTGATGCAGAATGTTGAGCCGGACGATATTCGCCTGCTCGTTCGATGGCGTCTGCGGGTTGTCGCCAAGCTGTACCTTGTAATACTTTTCCAGATCCGCGCGCTGGATCTCCTTGCCGTTTACGGTGGCCACCACATCCGGAGCAGGAGCGCGGTGGCAGGCCGCGAGGGGAACGAAAAGGGCCGCGCTCAAGAGAATGAGGGAGGCGTAGCGGAAACCCGCCCGCGTAAAAAATTCGACTTGCAACCTGGTGTCTCCTATGGGGCCTAAAAGACCCCGGCATTCAAGGATATATCCACTGGCCGGTGCGGCGATAGCCGCAAAAGAAGCTATTTTCCAGCGGCCGACAGTGCCGGCTTGGCCGGGGCAGTTGGTTCCTGCCCGGCAGCGCGCAGGGCGCGATCGATCACCAGCCAAATCTGTTCTTCGGGGACGACGCCGCTGACGCGTTCGCCATCGATGAACAGCGCGGGCGTTCCATCCACGCCGAGCGACAAAGCTTCCTGGGCTTCGGCGCGGACCAGGGTCTCATCCTGCCTGGCTACACAGGCGTTCAGGCTGGCGAGCTTGGCGGGGTCGAATTTGGCCTCCGCAGCCTGCTCGCGGGCAATGCGATCGAGCGCCGCAAAACTCTTGACGGGATTGCGGTCCTCGCCGCTGATCTCCTGGCCGTGCGAGTGGACGTAATCCACAAAGCTCCAATAGGCTTCGCCGTTCTGCGCAGCAAGGCAGTTGGCGTTGACCGAGGCGTGCATGGCCCAGGGGTGCAACTCGACCAGCGGGTCGTCTTTGTAGACGAAGCGTACCTGGTTCTTGTAGCGCTCCAGAGTGGCCGGGAAGAGCGACTGGTGCATCTTGGCGCAATACGGGCATTCGAGGTCGTCGTAATTGACGACCGTGATTTTGGCCGCGGGATTGCCGCGGATGGGCCGCCCCGTCAAGTCAATGACCGTGGAGGGGTCCTTGGTCATATCGAAGGTCTCCAGGCGGGCCAGGGTCTTGCCGTCGGTGGAGATCAGAAATTCGACCACCGTCTTCTTCTCGCCGCGGGAGATGGTAATGGGCAGCGTGTCATAGCCGGATATCTTGCCGGGCTTGCGGTCGCCAATGCTGACGCTGAGGTCAGGCGGAATGTTGAACTGGGAGCGAACCGTGACTTCAATATGGCGGGCGAGGGCGAGATCCTGCGCCGTCTGCGGGGTGGATTGGGCCTTGCAGCCAGCGGCCATGCACAGAGCGAGCAGGCCTGTCATCAAATGAATACGCAACAAATGGGAGTCCTCTCAGGAAAGGATACTCCAGCGGCCACCTGCTGTGGGCCACCTGCGGTGGGGCTGGCTGTACGGCTTTCCTCATGATACAAGAGCTTTTTTTCCTGAGGGCATAGAGGAAGAAGCTTTCCCTCACGGGCTAGAGCGATTCCAGAATTGGTGTACCTCAGAACCCATCCACTCAAGTCGGTGCGTGCCTCAGCGAACCACAACCTTGCACCAGGTAAACGGGGCATAACTATTCTGGAATCGCTCTAAAGCCCAGATAATTTTGCGGCCTTTTCGGCACGGCTAAACAGGCTGCGGAAAAACTCTCTGGAACGGCTATAAGCGTCAGGGCACGACTTCAGTCGTGCCGCAACTGCAATCAAATTACCGTGGGCTTCAGCCCCTGCGGGGTGTTTTCCGTCAATTCCACCCGAATCCCGGTGTTTTCCGCAGCCTGTGAAGCCGTGCCCTTTCAAAACCACTCTGCACCACTGCGAATTTGTTCCAGAGATTCAAGTTCATGATGGTTGAGGATTTGAGAGACAGGGCATTATGCCGGGGGCAAGGGCGCGTGGGCCATGTCGAAGGTGGAGAACCGCTTGTTCTGGTTGGTGATCTCGGCGCGCAGTTCCTGCCACAACTCGGTGGGAATCTTGAGGAAGACCTCAACGACAGCCGGATCGAACTGCGTTCCTGAACAGCGCAGGATCTCTTCGCGCGCCGCGTCGAAGCTGCGGCCCTTGCGGTAGGGCCGGTCGCTGGTGATCGCGTCAAGCGTGTCGGCGATGGCAAAGATGCGTGCGCCAATCGGAATCTGACTGCCTGCCAGTCCGCGCGGATAGCCGCTGCCGTCGTAGTGCTCCTGATGGGTATAGACGATCTCCGCTGCTTCTGCCAGGAAGGGAATCTTGCGCAGCATGTGGTAGCCGCGCGGGCAATGCTCGCGCATGACTTCCTGCTCTTCCGGCGACAGTTTGCCAGGTTTGCGGAGAATATCGTCGGGGATGGCCATTTTGCCGATGTCGTGCAGAAATGCGCCGCGGGCGATGATCTTGATCTGCGCCGGGGTGATGCCGCAGGCCCGGGCCAGCGCGATCGTGTAAGCGGTTACCCGTTTGGAGTGACCCTCGGTTTCGGAGTCCTTGAGGTCGAGCGCATCGCCCAGCGCCTCCAGCGTCACGTCGTAGGAGTGCTCCAGGTCTTCCATGGCCTGGCGCAGCATTTCAGTGCGGGCCCGCACCACATGCTCCAGGCTCTGCTGGTAGTTCTCGCTCTCTTGAAGGGCATGCCGGTGTTCCAGGGCGCGCTGCACGGTGCCTACCAGGTGATCCCGTTCAAACGGCTTGAGCAGATAGTCATAAGCGCCGCGGCGCATGGCGTCGATCGCGACGCCGATGTCGTGCACGGCGGTGACCATGATGACGGGAAGGTGGGGCTGCTTTTCGTGGATGTGTTCCAGAAGGGCGATCCCGTTTCCACCATGCATCACGATGTCGGTCAGCACCAGTTCGAAGGTGTTCAGTTCCAGCGCCTCGAGGGCTTCGTCGCTGTTGCTGGCCAACTCCACTTGATATCCCTGGCGTTCCAGCGTGGCGCCGATCATGATCCGGACCTGGGCCTCGTCATCGACGACCAGAATCCGGGCCGGCTTGCGCAGCTTGGCGTGCGCGCGGTCGTCTGCCTGCGCGGTCGGATTCATAGCGGGTTTCGTCGTTCCCAATGCTGCCTGATTCAATCCCAAAACGGATACTCCCAAAAGCTTTGCCGATGCCGGTCAACGCATGGTCACGATGGCTCACTCAACTCAAGCAATCGCTTTCTTGCAGTCAACATGCCAGAACTATATCGGAAAGCAACCGCCGCCAGTTCCATTCTCTTCGGATGCCTGCCCTGCCTGCATCCATTTCGGAATCGGACCAAGACGGACGGAGAATCCGCGACCACGCTGGCAGCGCGCCAAACAACCCTTACGGGAGCCCTTGTGTACCCTTTATCCCCTGCTTCAGAGTGCGATGAATGCGTCTAAAACGGACCAGTGGCCGAACCGTGAAGACGCATTTGCAAGAAAAACTCAGAAGAAGAAGTTTCCGATCACTTCCAATATTGCTGAGCCTACCACTTTTTCAGCCGCGATCTCCATGATTGCAAGCACACATTATGCTCTCAATTAGAGGAACGCAACAGGTTTCGGAAAGTTCCATTTGTTTGACGGTATCGCGCAAAGATTGATGCGAAATTACGGCGTTTCTTTGCACCCCCTGTCTCCGGCGGCAGGGGGTGCGGCGCGCGGCTCTCTGCCCGGTGTGAATCGAGAGCGCCGCGCCGCCGCTTAGTGCATTGCCTGGGCGCCCGCCCCTTGTGCCGGCTTGTTTTTGCCCAGCATGAACGCCAGCAGAACCAGGCCCACCGACATCCACGAAAGCTCCATATAGACGTCCTGGTAGGCCTGCGTCTGGGCTTGCATGTTCAGTTGGTTGTAGATGGAGGCCAGGGCCATGCTTTTGCCGTTGGCCGCGCCGAAGGTTGAACCCAAAAAGCCGGCCAGCGCCTGCGTCTGCTGCTGGAAGGCGATGGAGGCCGAGGTCATGGCGTTTTGCAGGTGCTGCTGGTGCCAGGTGGCGCGGCTGGTCACCTGCGCGTTGGTCAGGGCGATCAGGATGCTGCCGCCGATGTTGCGCACAAAGTTGATCAGCCCCGAGACCTGGTTGCTGTCTTCCTGCGGCATGCCCACATAGGCCGCCGTGGTGATGGAGATGAAGCAGAAGGGAATGGGCATCATCTGCACCACGCGCAGCCAGGATGCGGCCTGAAAGGTCATCTGCAGCGTGGTCACGTAGGCCGCGTAGCGGAAGGTGATGACGAACATGCTGAAGCCGATCACCGCCAGGGTGCGCGCCGAGACCTTGCCGGTGGCATAGCCGGCCAGGGGCATCACAAACAGCAAGATAAAGCCGCCCGCGGTCAGCGCCAACCCGGCGGTGGTGGCGTTGTAGCCCAGCAGTTGCTGCATGAACTGCGGCTGCAAGACGGTGTTGGCGTTCAGCACGCCGCCGACCAGCGCCATCAGGAAGCAGCAGATGGCGAAGTTCTTGAAACGGAAGAGCTTGAGGTTGATGAGCGGATTCTTGTGCCGCCACTCCCACACCACCAGTCCCACAATGCTGCTGACAAACAGGAAGGCGAAGAAGCGGATGTAGCTGGAGGCGAACCAGTCGTACTCCTCGCCCTTGTCGAGCATGATTTGCAGCCCGCCCATCGACAGAACCAGGAAGCTCAGCCCCAGGTAGTCCATCTTGCGCAGCAGCGAGCGGTCGGCCTTGATCCACGGCGGATCCTCCACCATGCGGTTGACCAGCACAAAGGTCAGAATGCCCACCGGAATATTGATGAAGAAGATCCAGCGCCAGGAGTAGTTGTCGGTGATCCAGCCGCCCAGTGTCGGGCCAATCGAAGGCGCAAGCACCGCCACCAGGCCATACAGCGCAAAGGCCTGGCCGCGTTTTTGCGGCTCAAAGCTGTCCGCCATGATGGCCTGAGCCATGGGCTGCATGCCTCCGCCTCCGGCGCCCTGCAGGACGCGGAAGATCAGCAGCATGGGCAACGACGGCGCAGCGCCGCAAAGAAAACTCGACACGGTAAAGATAATGATGCACAACAGGAAAAAGTTGCGCCGCCCCATCACGCTCGAGGCCCATGCGCCCATGGGCAGCACAATGGCATTGGCGACCAGATAGCTGGTCAGCACCCAGGTGCCCTGGTTGGTGCTCGCGCCCAGGCTTCCTGCGATGTGCGGCAGGGCCACGTTGGCAATCGAGGTGTCCAGCACCTCCATGAACGCTGCCAGGGCTACGGTCATCGCGATCAGCCAGGGATTGACCCTGGGCTTCCATAGCACCGGGACGCCGGGATTCGGATTGTCAACCGTTTTCAGGGTCGTTCCTGCGCCAGCCGAAGCCGGTGATGCGGGCTGCAATTCGGACAAAAGTCGTTTCCTCTGCGTTTCTTATCGCTGGCCGGGGAACTGCCGCGCGGTTTGCGCCGGCTCGGGGAGTTCCGCCCGGGTGGGTGTGCTCAGAAGCGGCTAAAAACTGCGCGCTTGTCTTTAGATTCCAGGAACCGCCGCCGGGGTTCATCGATTCAGGCAGCGGAACCGCTCGAAAACAGATCACTGAAGCCGAAAAACTACTGCGGTGCTCCCGTAGGGAGCGTAGGAAAGTAGCCCACGGTGGAGCGTAGCGCAACCGTGGGAACGTGTCCTATTGGAAATCGTCCGTCCCGTAGGGCCGGAATGAAGCACTTCAGGGGGGCATGTCCCCACATTGATTATGCCGTAGTCCAGTTTCAGGGAGGGAGGTGTGCTAGGGCGTGCTCACACGGCTGAGGCCGCTCTCGGCGCGCGCCACCCAATCAGCGCGATAACCAGCGCCGCGCCTTGCATGGCCACGATGAAGCCCACGCAGGCGGGCCACTTGCCCAGCGCCCAAAAGGCTCCGGGAACCACGCCGGCCGCCGTCCCGCCCAGGTAGTAGCAGGTCAGGTAAAGTCCCGCGGCCGTCACCCGCGTTCCCGCTGGCGCGGCCACGCGCAAATGGCTCTGCGAGGCGGTTTGCGCAATAAAGACGCCAGTGGAGAGCATGGCCAGCCCCAGAATGACCACCGTGAGCGACGGCGACAGGGTCAGCAGCACGCCGGTCATGGAGCAGCACAGTGCTCCGGCAATCCCCGCGCGCAGGCCCACTTTGGTAATCAGGTAGCCAGCGCCGGGCGTGACCACGAGGCCGATCAGGTAGACAAAAAACAGGGAACTGAGCGCGGTGGTCGACAGGTTGAAGGGCGCGGCGCTCAGGTGGAAGGTGATCCAGGTGAACACGCCCACCAGCGAGAACAGCACGTTGAACCCCACGGCAAAGGTTGCCACCAGACGGCGATTGCGGAACAGTCCCTGCACCTGATAGGGGAACGAGATTTGCGCCCCCGGTTTGACGGGCAGGCGTCGGCGGCCGCTGGGCAGCCAGGCATACACTGCCGCCGCTCCGGCCAGCGAGGCCGCGCCTAGGGTCAGGAAGCTCGCCTGCCAACTGAACCGGTCGGCCAAAAAACCGCTGGAAACCCGGCCGACGAAGCCGCCCAGTGCCGTTCCGCCTACATAAAAGCCCATGATCAGGGCCAGGCGGTCCGCCGGCCACTCTTCGCCGATGTAGGTGACGACCACGGCCACGATGCCGGGAACAAAAATCCCTTGCAGGAAGCGCCAGAAGACCAGTTGCGCCAGCGAAGTGGAAGTGGCGGCCAGCAGAGTCGGCACGCTGACCCCGATCAGCGAGGCCACGATCACCCGCTTGCGGGCCAGTCGCTCGGTGAGCATGCCGAAGATGGGCGCAGACAGGGCCACGCCTAGCGTCGCGGCCGACACCGTCATTCCCACGCCGGTCTTCGATGCGTGGAAGATCCGCGCCGGACTGGGCAGCAGCGGCTGGGTGCAGTAAACACCAAGACCG
>CAVZNE010000191.1:0-8348 GCA_963776445.1 Terriglobales bacterium | reverse complement strand
ACAGCCGTGCCGCTAACGCTCGCTTAATTAACGCGGGCTTTAGCCTCTGAAGGATGGTTTTCTTGAATCTGGCGCTTGTTCAGATGTTCCTTAAAACAGCCCCATATTTTGGCAATTTGTACCAAACGTGGGGGGATTTCGCGTATCTGGATGTTCGCGATTTGACTCGCCAAACGCCTGCTTGCCGCCGAAACTGTGTATCTTCAGCGTCACCCGGCGGCAAGGGCCCGCACGCCAACTGACAACTGACAACTGAACACTGATCCCTGTCTTTCTGGACTTGCCTCCCCCGCCCTCGTAGAGTTGAGTCAACACCGTCCCGATCCCAAGGAGCTGTTCTTGCTGACCCTTACCGCCCTCGACTGGTTGATCCTGCTGCTTTCTTTCGCCTTTGTGCTGGGCATCGGCTGGAAGCTCAAATCCCGCGTGAAAACCGGCTCGGACTTTCTCGGGGCCGGGCGCTCGCTGCCTGCGTGGCTGTGCGGGCTGGCCTTTGCGGGCGCCAGCACGGGCGCGCTGGAAGTTGTCGGCATGGGCGCGGCGGGGGCGCGCTTCGGCCTTGCCGCAGTGCATTTTTACTGGCTCGGCGCCATTCCGGCCATGCTCTTTCTGGGCATCTTCATGATGCCCGTCTACTACGGCTCCAAAGCCCGCTCGGTGCCGGAATTTCTCGGCCTGCGCTTCGATGCGAAAACCCGCCTGGTCAATGCGGTGTTGTTTTTGGCGGTGATGGTCGCGAGCGCCGGCGTTTCCATGTACATCATGGCCCGGGTGATCCAGGGGTTGCATGTGCTCGACTGGGTTTTCCGCGCCCTGGGCATTGCCCCGCAAGGGATTTTTCCGCTCTCCATCCTGCTGTCGGCAGTGGTGGTGCTGGCCTATGTGCTGCTGGGCGGGCTCGTTGGAACGATGTACAACCAGGTGCTGCAATTCTTCCTGCTGGTGGCCGGGTTCGCGCCCATGGTGTTCCTGGGGCTGCGCTCGGTTGGCGGATGGAGCGGCCTCCAAGCCAGTGTTCCGGCGGGTTTCATGCACGCTTGGCAGGGCAGCGGAAGCCCCTTGGGCATTGAGATGGTCGGCCTGGGCCTGGGACTGGGTTTTGTGCTGGCCGCCGCCTCCTTTTGCATGGACCAGCGTCTCGTTCAAACCGCACTGGCCGCAAAAGACGTGGAATCAGCGCGCAAGACGCCGCTGATCGCCGCCATTCCCCGCCTGTTTTTGCCTTTCCTGCTGGTTCTGCCGGGGTTGATCGCCATCGCACTGCCCACGCCGCATACCACCACCGAGGAGACCGTACTGGGCGGCTCCATCTTCCGCACCACCACCGTGGTGCGGCCCGAGGTGGAAGCGGGTCTGGGGCTGGTTCCGGCCAAGGTCGATCCCGTGTCCAGAAAGCCGATGCTGAAGGCCAGCGGCCAGGCGGTGCTGGACTACGACATGGCCACGCCCAACCTGCTCGCGCACTTTCTGCCCACCGGGTTGCTGGGCCTGGGGCTCGCGGCTCTGCTGGCAAGTTTTATGGGCGGCATGGCAGCCTGCGTCACGGCCTTCAATACCGTTTTTACCCGCGACATTTATGAGGCTTTCCTGCACAGGGAAGGCGGCGACGAGCACGCTCTGGCAGTGGGCCGATGGGCCACGGTGGGCTGGGTGCTGCTGTCGATCGCGGCGGCCCTGGCCGTCTTCCGCTTCAACAGCATTCTGGACGCGCTCGAACTGGTATTCGCAGTGGTGATGGCCCCGCTGGCAGCGACGGTTCTGCTGGGCGTGTTCTGGAAGCGGGCCACCGGCCACGGCGCTTTTGCCGGGCTGCTGGCCGGTACTGGAGCGGCTCTGCTGCATCATGGACTCACGATGCCTGTGGACGCGCATCCCGGCCTGCACGGCGGATGGATTGCCACGTTGCACAGCTATCCCAGCGATCTGGCGCAGAACGTTTGGACAGCGATTTTCGCCTTCGCGGCCAGCCTGTTGGTCACCGTCGCGGTGAGTTACGCCACCACGGCGCGGCCGGAGTCGGAACTGCGCGGGCTGGTCTACCAGCTCACGCCACAGAAGGCCAACAAGGTCTTGTGGCACCGGCCCGAGGCCCTGGCGGCGGCGATTCTGCTGGTTGTGATCGCACTCAACGTCTTCTTCGCCTGAGAAAAAGGAACCCGATGAATTTCGATCTGCGTGTTGCTGTGGGATGGATGTTTCTGCTGCTCGGTCTGCTGCTTGGCTTTTTTGGCTATGCCAGCAAGGACAACCCGGCGCTCTGGGTTCATAGCTTGGACATCGACGTCGACCTGTGGTGGGGCCTGGTGCTGGCTGTTTTCGGATTGACGACGCTGGCGCTGGGCAAGCAGGCGCAAACGGCGCTGGCCGCAACTGTCAAAGGAAAGGGCAAGCGAGTTGCCGCACGCAAGTGAGTCAATCCGGGCCGGGCATTGCGGGGCTGTGCTATATTTTCGGCTTAAGGAGTAAGCATGAAGAAGTTGCTCGCAGTTCTACTTTGTATGCTGTTTCCAATGGCCGCTTTTGCCGGCGATAACAGCTACAAGATCGTCTACGATGGCGGATCGGTCCCTGGCCTCAAAGCCGGTACGGATATGAAGCTGTTTATCGAAGGCGACAAAATCCGGATCGTGAAAGACAAGCAAGAGGTTGCAGTGATTCCAGCCTCAGCGGTAATGGAGATCAGCTATGGTCAGGATGTTCATCGGCGCGTAGGGGCAGCTATCGGAATAGCGGTCTTTACTCTGGGCCTCGGCGCTTTGATGGCATTGAGTAAATCGAAGAAGCACTTTGTAGGACTTACCTGGGACGATGGCGGCAAGAAGGGTGGTTTTGCGTTCCAGGCCGACAAGAATGACTACCGTGGCTTGTTGGCAGGCCTGGAAGGCATCACAGGCAAAAAAGCCGTTGACTCAGACGCCATGACGGTAAAGAACTGAACTTTGAAGAAGAGGGCGAGTTTTCGGCTTTCTGGGAAAACTTGTTCGTGCCAGCCCACCCTAGCGGCAAGAATAAAAACGCGGCGAGGGTGGGGCGCCACATTTTGTAGGTCAATAACTGCCGCGGCTCATGTCTACTCGCTACTCTCCATACCCGATATCTATTCCGGCTTCACGCTGAAGCGCATCGTCCGGTAGTCGAAGGCGTAGGCCTTCAACTGGTCCAGAGCATCGACGCCCAGCACGCCATACACATCGTCCAGCGCTGCGGAACCGAGCGGCTGGGTGAGCACCTGCACATAGTGCACATGAACCGTCGTAGGACCGGCGGTGAGCGGCACAGTCTCGGCAACATAGGCTGGCTGCGGAGGCGCGGCCTGTGAGCCGGGCAGCGAGAACAGCTCCATCTTCTGGTGGCTGAACTCGTCGCTGTGCTCGCTGTAGTAGCGCGAGGTCAGGTAAGTCTGCTGGCCGCCCACATCGATGACGTACATGCGTTCGTCGTCCGGTTTCTGCGTGGTGGCCGAAGGCGCGTCGCCGGGATCCGCCGGTTTTCCCAAAGCCACAATCATCTGGTCTCCATCGAAAAAGAAGCGCGCGCCCTGGGCGGGACGGCTGTCTGCTTGGACGGGGTCGGCCTTCTGCGGCGGATCGGCTTTTGCGGCGGGCTCTGTCGTTGCGCCGGGATCGGCGCTTGGGGCAGCTTTCGCCTTTTGGCCTGACTCGATCTTCTGCACCGGCGGAGCGGCTTGCGCGCTTTCCGCAGGCGGTCTGCTTTCTCTGGGCTGGATCTCGATGGTGGCGTCGGCGGTGATGGTGAGGCTGCCCAGGGCAGAGAGCGCGGGGTAGCCGAGGACGCCCTGCACCTGGTAGCGCGTGTGCGGGAAGAGGTAGTCCTGGTCTTCAAAGACAAAGGCGGTCATGTTGCGGAAGGTGATGCGCCCGCCCAGGGTAAAGCGCGGAATGACCGTGACGTGGACCTGAATGGGCCGCCCGGTGAGGGTGCGGATCGTCGACGACTCCTCGGAAACCTTGAGGCCGGCTTCCTTGGCCAGGGAGCGGGCGATCAGGTTGAAGGGAGCCGTGGGGTCCAGCATCCAACTATGCGGGCGGGCATCCACAAAAACGGGAACGTCGGTGAGGCCGAGTGGATTCTTGCTCACCTGCATCACAAACGGATCGTACGGCTCCACGGTCATGGGCGGATTGGCTTGGGCCAGGGGCAGCAGCTTCAGCGGCATCTCAATCTCGTCCTGCTCGTCGGGGCTGAGCTTCGCCTGCAGCCGGGTTTCCAGCGTCTGGTAGGCCTTGGCGGCCTTGGCAAAATCGCCGAGGCGGAGGTAGTCCTCGGCCAGGGCCTTGCGCAGCAGCTTTTCGTGGGCTGTGTCGCCGCTGGCGGTCACTTTTTCCACAAGCGGTTCGAGCAACTGGATGGAGCCCTTGAGGTCGTTGTTGCGATTGGCCAGAATGCCGCGATAAAACTGCGCTTCTTCCAGGGGCAACTGGTCCAGTTGGGACTCGATGCGCAGAAACTGGTGGTCGGCCAGCAGGTTCTGCAAGCGGGCATCGGCGTCCAGGCCGCTGGAGACGCCGGTATGGACCTGCTCGCCCTGGCCGGGCTGCTGCGGGTCGGGCGGCGGGCTCTGCTGCGCAAGAAGCGGCAGGGCTGGTCCGGCCAGAAGAAACAGCACCAGCGCGCCCATCGTACGCCGACCGATTCGTGTGCCTATGCGCAAGCCATTCATTCTCAATACGAAGGTATCAGACCACCAGCCACCTGTGGTGGGGCCATCGCCGCCTGCGGCGGAGCCTTTGTGGGGTGCGATCTGCGCAGCCCCCAGCGCAAGCCGCTCTTTAGACGTTCATAACGGCCAACCCGCTACACTGGTGAGTGATGACGAAGCGCAGAGTGATTGAACATTACGAGATTGTTCGCAAGCTGGGGGCCGGGGGCAGCGGGGTGGTTTACCTGGCCAACGACATGCTGCTGCAGCGTCCGGTGGTGCTGAAGATTCTGCGCGCCGGTTTGCTGACGGCCGAACAGATGCGCTCCACGGTGCTGCGCGAGGCGCGGCTGGCCTCGGCCATCGAGCATCCCAACGTCTGCGGCATCTACGAAGTGGGCGAAACCGGCGACGAAGGCTTCATCGTGATGCAGTACGTGCCCGGCCAGTCGCTGGACCAACTGATTGCGCGCGGGCCGGCCAATCCGCAACTGGTGCTGTCGGTGGGCATTCAGATTGCCGACGGTTTGCAGGCGGCGCACGCGCTGGGCATCTTCCATCGCGACCTGAAGCCGCAAAACGTGATGCTGACCGACGGCGGCCTGGTCAAGATTCTGGACTTCGGCCTGGCCCGGCGGCTGACGCCTGAGGACGCCAGCTTTGACCCCTCCAAGCCCAACCTGGCCAAGGACGCCTCAATGGCCGCCACCTACACGGCGCGCGGCGGCACCATCCGTTACATGGCGCCGGAGCAGTTTGTCACCGGCCAGTCCAGCGTGCAGTCCGACGTGTGGGCGCTGGGCGTGATTCTGTACGAGCTGGTCAGCGGCCGCCATCCCTTTTCGCGGCCCGACGCCGAGGACTTTCAGGCCATCCGCGCCATCCAGTTCTCTGAGCCGGAAGACCTGAGCGTGATCGTTCCCGGCATTTCGACGGAGCTGAAGAGCGTGATTGCGGCGTGCCTGGAGAAGAATCCGGCCACCCGCTACGCCTCGGCCGCCGAGGTGCGCGAGGCGCTCAAGACCATCATGAAGGCGCTGAAGATTGAGACCGGCAGCATTCCCGGCGAGGCTGCGGCCAACCTGCCCACGACCGGCATTGAAGCGGAAAAGCGGACCACGGGATTTTTGTCCATGCTGGCGGAGCGATTCCGCGAGTCTTCGGTCGACCGGGCGCAGCCCAATTCGCTGGTCGTGCTGCCCTTCAGCAACCTGGGCGCGACGGAAGTGGCTCCGCTCTACGGATTCGCTCTGGCCGACGCCATTGCCGCCCGGCTGGCGCGGATTCCGGCGCTCGTCGTCCGGCCTTCGAGCACGCTGATGTCGGTGCCCACAGCGCAGATGGACCCCCTGGCCCTGGGGCAAAAATTGCTGGTCTCGTTTGTGCTGGCGGGCAGTTTTCTGCGCTCCGACGAAGGCTTTGACCTGAACTGGCAACTGCTCGACGTGGCTTCGCAGAGCGTGCGCTCGGGCGGCGCAATCCGCGTGGCCTCGCTGGATTTGATCGCTGTTCAAACCGAGATTTCAAACGAAGTGTTTGCCGCGCTGCACGGCTTGGGCGCAGGAGACCAACTGGATGCTGCCAAGCCGGGTTCCAGGGAGGCTTCGCTGCCCGGACCGGTCAGCGAAGAGTATCTGCAAGGCCGCGCGCTGCTCAGCTCGTTCATGACGCGCACCGGCTCGCGCGGCGATCTGGATCGCGCCCACGCGCTGTTCACCAGCGTCACCACCAAGGACCCCGAGTTCGCCTCCGGCTGGAGCGGGCTGGGCATTGCCGAGCTGCAATATGTGCGCCACGGCTTTGGCGGGCAGATTCACGTGATGCGCGCGCGGCGGGAATTCGACGAGGCGCTGCGTCTCGACCCGGCTTCGACCGAGGCCAATCTCTACCGCATTTACATGCTGCTGTCGCGCGGCGAAAAAGAGTCGGCGCGGCACGGCGTCGCCAACCTGCTGGCCGGGGCCGCAAACGACTGGAACGTGCACATGGTGGCGGGCATGGCGCTGCGCGGCGACGGCATGTACGACGAGGCGCTGCACCAGTTCAATCGCGCCCTCAAGCTCAATCCCGCCAATGCCGCGATTCTCTATAACCACCGCGCCCGCGTCTATCACTATCAAAATCAGATTGAACTGGCCGGCGACGAACTGGCCAAGGGACTGGCGCTGGAGCCGCGCCATCCGCTGCTGCGCACCTCGGCCGGTTACCAGCAGATGCGGCTGGGGCACCTGAAGGAGGCTATCGAAATTTTGGAGGGCGTGGTCCGCGACGACGATTCGCTGCGCATCGCCGTGCCCACACTGGCGCTGTGCTACGTACAGGATGGTCAGCGAGCCCGCGCCGCTGCCCTGTTGCAGGATGACACTTTGGCCGCCGCCGAAGCCGACAGCGAAATGGCTTACCGGCTGGCCACTTACTTTGCCGTGGAAGGCGACTCGTCCGAAGCCTTGCACTGGCTGCGCCGGGCTATCTATCTGGGCAACGAAAACTACCCCTGGTTCCAGAAAAATCCGGCGTGGAATAACCTGCGTACGAATGCGGATTTCGAGCGGATTCTTGAGGATTTGAAGAAGGGGTTCCGCAAGAACCAGAAGACGTGGCAGCGCCTGCTGGAACAGGTTCCGCCGGACGGGGAGTAGGGGTTATTTCCTCGGTAGACAGCGGGAGTTGAGGTCACTTTAGCCCGGATTATGCGTGAAGACTTAAAAAGCGAAAGCCATTTGTGCTACAAACATGTTGTCAAGACAGTGTTTATGGCATCAAGAGAGGCTTTCGCTTGTCTGATTCTACCTCGACACAGTGTTTGTTGTTCAGCGATTTGTATCAGCGGCCTTTGGTGTTGGCTTTTGACCAGCGGCAGGGCTCCAGCGATGGCGGCGCGGTGCTGTTGCAGGCGGCCAATCGGCGTTATGGCCTGATCGAGTCGATGGCTGCTTGTCTGCCTGACCGGCGTCAGGCGGGCAAGGTCGAACACCGCATGGTGGAGTTGCTGCGGCAGCGTATTCATGGCCTCGCCTGCGGCTATCCGGATGGCAACGATGCGGCGCGACTGGAAGCGGATCCATAAGGAATACGGTCTGAACGAATACACGGTAATTATTCACCTCCCTGTCCTGATCACAAAATCGGGGTCGGGATATCCGGCAGTATAGAGATAGCGGGGAAAAGAGTTCAGGGGAGAGTTGGCCTGCGCCTAAAGCCTGCTTCATTACATCGGCCAGAAAAAGTTTGGCAGCCCGTGTGATCCCTCGCCTGCCCCCGTAGTTCAGCGCCAGACTCAGGATTAGTTTGTCAAAATTAGAGGTCTTATCCTCAGCGATGCGAAGTTGCTCCATAACAGATGAGGGGATTCCGTCATCGTCTCCGATATGCCGGAACCGCACCTGCTCCTGGATAAGTTTGGGGGATCTGAGATTTTAGATTATTTTCTGTACCCCCAAAGCGCTTTTACTTCTCTTTGAGGCCTGTTCCAGTTTTCTTTTGAGAAGGCATAGAGGGTCAAGTAACCGATACCCAATTCCCGGCAACAGGTCACTGCCACCGCACGGCGTCTGCGCCCTTTTTATTCCGAAAATCCTAGTTTTAGTTTTTGCCTGGCCCACCTGCCGTTGCCGTCCATGATGATGGCAACATGCCGTGGAAGGCGCTCCAAATCGAGTTCCATCTAGGTTTCCAGGATTTCCTTTTC
>CAVZNE010000190.1:0-4449 GCA_963776445.1 Terriglobales bacterium | reverse complement strand
GTGGTGGAACACGCGAAAGGAATTTTGCAGCGCGATCTAGGCCTGAGCGAAGAGCAGGCTTACCTGACATTGCAACGTCAAAGCCGGCAGAAGCGCAAACCCATGAAGGAAATCGCGGAAGCGATTGTGCTCAGCGACGAGGTGAAAGGGAACGTACCTGCGAATAAGCTTACCTGAGCCAGCTTTAAGATTCCGCGAGCTGCAAGAACGTAAATACATGCGCGGCTGAGCCGTGTGTGGAGGGTGTCTTAACGCTGGGCTGAAACTCCGCTTAGCCGAAAAACACTGATATAAAAACTTCCTGAAAAGCACTGGCACAAAAAACCCGGGGGCATGACGCGGTTCGCCCCCGGGGTTGCGCCACTAGCGAGTGTCGGAAAGGGTTGTGGTAGCAACCGATTTCGCCATCTCGCGAGTTTCGGCGGGCACGGCAAAGTGCAGCGTCAATCCGAAGTCTGGAAGTTGCATCGCACTTACAAACTCCTCACGCGATCTCGACACAGCAATACGTAATTTCTATGCATACCTTAACCAAGTTACGTCTTGCTCGATTTGGACGATTGCACGATCTGGATTGGTCCAGGCTGGCACACCGTCATGTGTGAGCAGGCCCGTTGCATCGTTCCAGTACAAATGGGTAATGCTGCTGTCTCCCTTCTCATATGCGTATGTTTTTCCGTCATCGCTATATAAGGTGAAGGCGCCATCGGCCCCAGGGTAGACACGCACGCTGGTAATCGCTTGCTGCTGGTGGGTGCTTTCAACTGCGGCTCCAAGTGGAACAATCGATCCAGAACGAACGAAGAGCGGAATCGTGTCGATGGGTGCGGCCACGGTAATGGTCTGTCCGCCCATAAATTTCTCGTTCGTCCAGTAGTTGTACCAATCAGCTCCCGCCGGCAGGTAGACCGGGCGGCTGGTTGCGCCCTGTTCGGTAATAGGCGCTACCAGGAAGGCAGGTCCGAACATGTACTCATCGCGCATGTCGGTGACCTTCTGATCGGTTGGGAAATCGAGCGGCAGGGCGCGCAGGAAAGGCGCTCCGTTGAGCCAGGTCTGATAGCCAAGCGAGTAGATGTACGGCATCAGTTCGTAGCGCAAGCGCAGATATTTTTCCAGAATCGGCTCAGCTTGTTTGCCGTAGGACCAGACTTCGTTGGCAGGTCGGCTGCCATGACTGCGGAAGATGGGCAGGAAGGTGGCGTATTGGAACCAACGTGTATACAGTTCCGGGTAGTCATCGTAGTTGCCAACGTTGGCGCGCGCATCGGAAGGGTCCAACAGCGGCGTGTGGACCGGGTGGTGTTCCGCAGGAAGGTACTGCCAACCGCCGGTGTCGTTCGACCAATAGGTAACGCCAGAGGCTGCAAAATCCAGACCGGTAGGAATCTGCCGTTTCAGAGTGTCCCAAGTCGGGAAGATATCTGAGGACCAAACGATAGCGCCATTGCGCTGCACGCCTGTGAAAGCGTCTCGCGAGAGAATCAATGCACGCTTGTTGGGTTCGTCCTTGCGGAACCCGTCATAGAGCGCGGCCGTGTGCAGCAGCGGGTAGACATTATAGAACTGAGTGCCAGGCCCGATGTGGTAATAAGAGCCGTTGGGAGGCAAGTCTGGCTCGGTCTCATCGGCCCACAGCGAATCAAATCCCTGGCTGAGAATATTGCTGTGGATAGTCTTCCAATACCACTTGGCCGCACCGGGATTGGTGGTGTCGATGTCAGAGCCGGCACGGTCGTAGGGCAATCCGTCAATCGGCTTTCCGTCGGCCGTGTGGATGAGCCATCCATTCTTCAGCAGTTCGGCATAGTAGCGGCTTTCCGGAACAAAGCGGGGCCAGACGCTGATCATGGTCTCAAAGCCCATGCCGTGAAGCTGCTTGTTCATCGCAACTGGATCGGGCCACTGCTTGGGATCCAGATCCATTTGCCCCATCTTGGTGTAGTAGAACCAGTCGACAATCAGCATGTCAGCCGGGAGATGCCTATCGCGATAGCCCTGCGCAACGTCTAACACTTCCTGCTGGCTTGAGTAGCGCTGCTTGCATTGGATGTATCCGTACGCGGCCTTTGGCAACAGGGGCGTGGGTCCGGTCAGTTGCCGGTATCCTGCATAGATTTCATCCGCCGTCGTGCCCGCGATGACGAAGAACGAAACTCTGTCACCCACTTCGGAGGTCCAGCGCGTTTGTTCGTTGAAGCCAGGCTCGATGGTGGTCTTGGATGCGTTATCCCAGACCAGGCCATAGCCCTTGTTGGTCAACAGAAATGGCACGCAGGTCGAGGGTCCGCCTGTGGACAAGTAATCATTCCAGCAGCGAACCGTATGCCCGCGATGATCCAGAAAACCTTCCTGATTTTGCCCGAGACCGTAATAGTGCTCGTCGTCGGGAGAGGCAAAACTAGCCCCCACGGTATAGAAGTCAGGGTCGGTGGGGCGGCGGTCCAATGCCAGGTTTGCCGTACCGTCCTTGTGATTCGGAACGGCCTGAGACCATCCTGTCAGCTCAAGCAGCATTTCGCCTGCCGGCGTGGTCAGCGTGATATGCGCGCCTGGAGTTGAACCGTTGAAGTATTTGCCGATGTCGACCATGGTCGAGGGCAGCGGCCCTGAAAAGGACTGGCCCTTGTCTACTGTGGCCACGATCCGCGACGACTTGTAGACATCGCCCTGAGCCGTCTGACTGGCGCTCCATCCCGAGGCTGCGGGAGAAGCGATAAACCCGTACCCCGGAGCGGCCAGCGCCGGTTCTTTCTTGAGGCTAAGCGTTACGCGCAGAATATTGGGCGCGTAAGGTTCCAGAACAATGGTTTGTCCTTTGCGATCAAGTTCAAGGTGATTCCCGATAGGTTGTGCGCTAGCGGAGACGCCAAGAAGAATCCCTGTGAATACTGCGATAACTGTCGATAACTTTTGCATTCAATATCCTCTTAAGTGCCGCCAGCGCATTGTGTGCGCTTTGGAGTATGAGTGTGTGCAGCATTACTCAGAACATGAATAGGAACGGCTGCATGAATTCCAGATATGCCAGCCGCTCCTGTTAGTGACCGATTAATGACCAACAACCTCAACAACCGATGAGTCCGGTCCGCTCCAGGCAACAGCGCCCTCATGGCTCAGCTGCTGCGTGGCGTCGTCCCAGTGAAGCTTGGTAATGGAGCCGGCGCCTTTTTCGTAGTCGTAGGTTGTGCCGTCGTCGTTGAATAGAGTGAAACTTGCATCCGCGCCGGGATAGACACGCACATGTGTGATTTCCTGCTTCTGGCGGGTGCTTTCGATGGTCGACCCGAACGGCACAATAGAGCCCGCGCGGACAAACAGCGGAATGGTATCGATGGGAGCCTGAACCAGGGTGCTCTGGCCGCCGTGGAAACGCTCATTGGTCCAGTAGTTATACCAATCGCTGCCAGCGGGCAGATAGACCTCGCGGCTGGTTGCGCCCTGCTCGGTAACTGGAGCAACCAGAAATGCCGGGCCAAACATATACTCGTCTCCCATTTTTGCGACCTTTGGATCGTTGGGAAAATCCATAAAGAGCGCGCGCATGTAGGGTGCGCCAGTCTTGTGGCTGGAGTAGCCAAGAGAGTAGACATAAGGCAGAAGCTGGTAGCGGAAGCGGAGGTACTTTGCCAGGATGGGCTCAGCCTGCTTACCGTAGGACCATGGTTCGTTGAAGGCACGAGTGCCGTGGGTGCGGAATATGGGCTCAAAGACCGCGTACTGGAACCACCGGACATAAAGTTCCGGGTAGTCGTCATAGCCGCCGACGGTGGCGCGCGCATCAGAGGGATCGAGCAGCACCGGATGCAGAGGATGATGGACAGCAGGCAGATTGAGGAAGCCGCCGGTATCGCTGCACCAGTAAGGCATGCCCGAGGCGGTGAAATTGAGTCCCGCCGGGATTTGACGCTTGAGTGTGTCCCAGGTGGAATAAATGTCCGAGGACCAGAAGATGGTGCCGTTGCGCTGCGCTCCGATATAGGAGGCGCGGGCCAGGATCATGGCTCTTGTTTTAAGATCGCGACGGAAGCCATCGTAGACCGAGGCAGTGTGGAATAGCGGGTAGACGTTGTAGTAGCGCGTTCCGGGTCCAACGGCGAAGTAGCTTCCTCCAGGAGGTAGGTCCGGTTCAGTCTCGTCCAACCAGATGGAATCAAATCCCTTCTTTACGAATTTGTCCCTGGTAGTCTCCCAGTACCAGCGGGCCGCATCGGGGTTGGTGGTGTCGATATCCGACCCGACGGGGTCTTTAGGACCGCCGTTGGTCGGCGTTCCGTCGGCATGATGTTCCAGCCAGCCCTTTTGCCGCAGCATCTTGTAGTACTGCGATCCCGGCGCGAAACGCGGCCAGATGCTGATCAAAGACTGGAAACCCATGTCGTGAAGCTGGCGGTTCATCCCCTCCGGATCCGGCCATTTCGCCTGGTCCATATCCATCTGCCCCATCTT